>JAQBUX010000192.1 GCA_027623795.1 Chloroflexota bacterium | reverse complement strand
GGTGGTGGGTCGCTTCATTTTGACGACCGGTGGTTGCGCGGCGGGCGAACGAATTTGCGATCCCCGCCGCCTCATGCTCCGTCGGTTCGTTCCTCGATAGACAACGCAAGGGAAGACAACCAGAGGACAGATCCGGCATGCGCTACTACCAGTTTTCGTTCCGGGGAGAGTCCCATCTCGGCGTGGAAACCTCCGACGACACCCTGTACGACCTGACGTCGGCCAACCCCCACGCCAGCGATCTATTCGCCCTGCTTCGTGCGGCGTCGCTTATGGGCGTCTCGCTGGACCATGTGGCGAGGCAGGTGATCGACCGGGGTATATCGAGTACGTTCTCCATCGAGGAGATTCACGAGAACTCTGCGAAAGAGACACACGGACCCAAGTTTGAGTTGCCGTTCCTGCCGCCGGAGGTATGGGCGGCCGGCGTCACTTACGAGAGCAGCATGTTTGAGCGGCAGGCGGAAAGCGACACGCCGGACGTGTACGGCAAGGTTTACACGGCGGACAGGCCGGAGATTTTCTTCAAGGCGACGCCGAGCCGGCTGAGCGGCCCGTACGGTGAGGTTGGAATTCGAGCGGATTCGACGTGGAACGTGCCCGAACCTGAACTGGCGTTCGTTCTATTCGACGGCCGGGTGGCCGGCTACACGTGCGGCAACGACATGAGCAGCAGGCAGATCGAGGGGGAAAATCCTCTCTACATCCCCCAGGCCAAGGTGTACGACAAATCGTGCGCCATCGGTCCGTGCTTCGCCACTATCGAGGCGGTCGGTGATCCTCAGGCATTGAGCGTCCATCTCAGCATCGAGCGAGGCGGAAACGAGGCGTTTAGCGGAGAGACCTCGACAAGTGCGATGTTCCGGGACTGCGAGTACATCGCGGACTGGCTCCAGCGGCATAACGCCGTGCCAGATGGGACGACCGTCGTGACCGGCACCGGGGTGATCCCCACGATGGAATTCACACTCGCCGAGGGTGATGTCGTACATATCGAGGTCGAGAACATCGGCCGGTTGACGAATACGGTGGTGGTGGTCTGAGCGGCGACCGGCTTGAGCTACGGCGGTCCACCGGGCCTGCCCATGCGTATTAGCATGTGGGCGACTATTTCTTTCTGCGGCCAGATGAGACGATGCGCGTCTCCGGTCGCGGTTCATGCCGGGGGGTAAGGCGTGTTCTGCGCTCATTGCGGGACCGGGAATACGCCCGGGGCTGACCTGTGCGATAGGTGCGGGGAGCCGCTGATTGTTCCAGATAGCGAGCATCCTCACCCGCTCGGCGTGAAGACTTGCCCGGGCTGTTCCACGAAAAACGAGGCACATGCCCGTTACTGCATCGGCTGCGGTACTAGCGTCGATGCGGTCATCCCGTCGGCGCCGGGACGCGAGGGATCCACATATTCCCGGCCTGTCATGCCGGCCGTTGCACACGAAACTTCCACCGGAATACAAGCGTCCGCCCCGGCGCCCGTAGTGGCGGACACTCCCTCCCCACTACCGGTGACGGCGCGACAGAACGGTCCGACCCCCTCGCCGGAGAGAGCGGCGGGCTTATCGTCCTCGCAGCCTGCGGCAGCCACGATCGACCGTAGGGCCGATCGTGCTGACAGCTCGGGAGCGATAACGCCGGCGGAACTCGCCAACCGAGTTCGTGACGCCGTTCAGCAGGTAATCGTCGGCAAAGACAACGCGATCAACCTGGCGATAGTGGCGTTGTTATGTCGTGGACATTTGCTGATAGAGGACGTGCCCGGGCTCGGCAAGACGACCCTCGCCAAGGCGCTGGCGGCGTCCCTCCATTGTGATTTCGGCCGAATTCAGTTCACACCTGATCTGATGCCGGCGGATGTTCTCGGCGTATCCATTTTCAACATGCGGGACAGCGAGTTCGAGTTCAGAAAAGGCCCGATCTTCACGCAGGTGCTACTTGCGGACGAGATAAACCGGGCCACGCCCCGTACACAGACGGCGTTGCTTGAGGCGATGCAAGAGCGTCAGGTGACGATGGACGGGGAGACCCGCGCCTTGCCCGACCCGTTCCTCGTGATGGCGACGCTGAACCCGGTGGAGCTTGAGGGCACCTTCCCTTTGCCGGAGGCCCAGCTCGATCGATTCATGGTGCGTGTTGAGCTTGGCTACCCGACCCATGAGGAGGAGTCGAACATCATCGAGCGGTTCTCCGCCGGAGGGGCCAATCCGGAGACGCCGGCGGTAGTGACCCGCGAAGAGCTACGTCAGGCGCAGGAGTCGATATCCCGCGTCACGGTCGAACCGAGCCTGCGCGACTACCTGCTTTCGATCGTCGAGGCGACCCGCAAGCACGAGGCATTGCACCTCGGTGCAAGCCCGCGCGCCGCGATAGCGATGTACAACGCTTCGCAGGCATGGGCCGCCATTAACGGGAGGACCTATGTGCTCCCGGACGATATCAAGCAGGTCGCCGTGCCCGTGCTCGCCCATCGGGTAATGGTCTCGCCACAGGCCGGCCTCCGGGGACGCGGCGGCGGAAACGTTATCCGAGAGCTGCTCGAGACTACCGAGGTTCCGATAGAACGGTAACGCTCTGATCGAGGGTCAGAGCCCGTCATTTACCGGGCGGTCGGCCACGCGGAATAGGAGGACTGGCGCCGGTGACGCGCAAGGAAATCCTATCGGGACTCTGGGAGTCCCTGTTCATCATACTGACGCTGGTCGGTCTGGCGCTTGCGTCGCCGTTCATCCTGATCGTTGGCGTTTTCGGATTCATTATCGTCGTCGGGGCGCGAATCTGGAGCAGGTTGTCGCTGGAGGACGTCCAGTACGAGCGCGATCTGCCTGAGCATCCGATGTTCGTCGGCGACGAGTTCGAGATCGAGCTACGAATAACCAACGCCAAACCACTTCCGATTCCGTGGCTCCGCATCGCCGACACGATACCGATCGGCCTTGAGGTGAAAGACGCGCAAATGGCGCGTTCCAACAGCCGCGCCGCACTGGAGTTGCGGGAGTCGATCAGCCTCGCCTGGTACGAGCGCGTGCGACTTCGTTATACGGTGAAGGCGTTACGTCGTGGATACCACCAGATCGGGCCCGCGCTGTTCGACTCTGGAGACCTGTTCGGCATGTTTCCGAGATCGGAGACGATGGCGCCGCCGCGGGACGGCATTCTGGTCTACCCGCTGACGGTCGATCTTACAGACCTGGAGATGCCCTCCGGGCGCCCTATCGGCGACAACCTCGCCTCGACAGCGTTGTGGGACGACCCGAACCGGCCCCGCGGACTGAGGGAGTACGTGCCCGGCGACCCGATAAAGACTATCGACTGGAAGGCGACGGCGCGCCGTAGGGAAGTGTTCGTGCGGACTTTTGACCCTTCCGTCACCCAGTACGCCGTGGTGGTAATGGACGTAGCGACCACGGACTACCTGTTCACCGGATACTCACCGCGCATGCTTGAGAGGGCGATAGTGGGCGCCGCGTCGATCGCGACACGTGTCGCGGAGCTCGGACACAGGGTGGGACTTGTCACGAACGGCGTGGCCCTCCGGCCCAATACCCAGATGGTGATCCCGCCGTCTGCGCGTCCGGGGCAACTGGGATCGATCATGGAAGCGTTGGCGATGATCAGACCGGTCGCACCCGAGCGAATCGAGCGGCTGCTGGAACGTGAGGCGTCATGGGCCGTCCCCTTCGGCGCGACCGTCGTAATCGTATCCGCAGTGATGAGTAAGGGATTGCTGGACGTGGCTGACCGTCTTGCCGCGTCCGGCCATCCGACTCGGGCGATTTACGTGGGACGGGAAGAGGCGCCCGAAAGTACCGGCCGGGTGCCGGTCGTCAATATGGGCGACCGATTTGACCTTCCAATACCGCATGCGCCATTGCCAACGGTCGATAGCGGTTTCTCGGACGACTTCGACGGCCATTCGATTGAAGATGCGCGCCTTGAACGGGGAGAGGCCAGCTTTGAACGCTGGAGGATTTAGCGTGAACGCGCTGGCATGCCGAGAACCGGGAGCGCCCGCCGATGGGTGACGGTCGATCGCGATTGATCATGCTCTCCCTCTGGGTGTCCGAGAGCGCCAGGATCTTCGCGTTCACTGCCATCGGGACCTTGATTGTGGGGCTGAACGCAGCGCCGCTGGCATGGGCCGCTGTGGCCGCCATCATGGGAATAGCGATGTTCGCCAACCGGGCGATCGGCGGCGCCAGAGGAGACCTCGTCAGCCTGGCGATAATCCAGGCCGTCCTGGGCATCCCCGTCATCTACATGGCGCCGGCGGCGCGCGCAATCGGGGCAGACCCGGGGCTGGACCTGAACTGGCCTATCGCTCTGACCGGTGGCGACCTGAGTGCGGATGCCGTGCTGGGGGTCATTCTTGCGTTGATGGTTGCGCTGGCGGTCTGGTTGCGCGGCACGGCGCTTTTGAATTCGGACGAGCCCGAGAGCGGCCAGCGCCTCATTTTCTATACGGGGGCCGCGGCGCTCGGCGTGCTTCTGTTAATAGAGAAGATCACCGGCAACGATACCGACGCACGATTCCTGATCCTTCCGTTCTTTGCGAGCGCACTTGGCGGCATGACGGTGAACCGTCTCGTCACGGCGCAAGACGGCGCGCGTGAATCTGCTTTCTGGGGCCGATTCATGACCGGAGCGGTAAGCGGCGTGCTTTTGTCCGCCATCGCAATCACCACTATGGCGGTGTTGTGGAACGATGCGATACGCGCCGTCGGCCGCGTGGTCGCCGTTCTGGCGACATGGATTCTCATAGCCCTGGCGGTGCCGTTCGCGCTTCTGGCGGTGGTCATGGTGTACGTGATCGAGCTCGTACGCGGGGAAGGCAACTCCGGAGTGCGTCTCCGCGAGGATTCGGGCCTCCCGCCTTCTACCGGGAACCGCGTGGAGGAGATGGGTGACGGCGGATCGAGCGTCTTCGACACGGCTGTGGAGTTGCTCCGGTTTCCGCTCGCGATCGTAATCATCCTATCCATCGGGTTCGTCCTCTACATCACGTTCCGGCGATACCTGGCGAAGCGACGAATGCGCCTCGGGGACGACAGAGAGTCCGTGCGAGGAGACGCCGATGCGTCAAAGGACCTGGCCGCGCTTCTGGCCAGGCTCTTGCCGGACTGGATGCGCCGTAATAGCGACCCCGAAGTAGAACGCAGATTTCCAGAGAACGAGCCCGGAATATCCGAGGTTTTCCAGCTGTACTTTGGCTATCTGAGGGCGGCGACCCGTCGAGGAATGGCGCCGGAGGCCGGACATACTCCCAATGAGCTGGCGATCGCCATGTCGCGTGCGCTTCCAGATACCCCTGTCGCGTTGATGACCGAGCGATTCAATGCCGCGTGTTATGGGAATGAGCCATCGTCGGCCGAGGTCATCGGAAGACTAAAGGCGGGGCTCCAGGACTAAGGCGCATCGCCGGGGTCGGGCGGCCGGCGTCCAGCACTTTCCGAGCCACCCCGGCTTGTCCGCTGCTAGACGTCCGCTTCCGGCTCCGGCAGATCGATCACTCGTAGAAGGTTCGTGCTGCCGTGTACGCCGATCGGCAGGCCGATCACCGCAACCGCACGTTCACGCTCCTTCGCAAGGCCGGATTCCAGCGCGATGCGGGAGCCGAGCCTGAACATCTCGTCGATGCTGTTTGGCCGGGGCGTGGTGACCACCATGACACCCCAGCGGAGTGCAAGGGCGCGTCCCACCGCATCGTCGTGGGTGATGACGATGATCGGGACGCTCGGCCGGAATCCAGCGACACGTGCCGCCGTGCTGCCGGACTCGGTGAACGCGAGGATCACACTTGCGCCAACGCGATCCGCGGTCGATACGGCGGCGTCTGCGATGGCGCTGTCCACGCCCTGAATCCCATTGCGGCGCC
>JAQBUX010000191.1 GCA_027623795.1 Chloroflexota bacterium | reverse complement strand
GCCCGGACACAAACGCGATTCGTGACCCGTCGGGTGACCATACCGGCGCAAAGTCGTCCCATGCGCCGTCCGTCAGTTGGCGCACATCGCCGGTCGCGACATCTGCCACAAACAGATGGCGATACATTTCGCCGCGCCAGCCGACCGAGTCGTACCGGTAGCGTACGCGGTGCACGCTGCGGGAATGGGGGATTGCGTCCCCATCTCCAGTCGCGCCCTCATCTCCGGGTTCGTTCGGGTCCGGCACATCGGCAGATACGACAAACTTCAAACTGTCCGGCGACCAGGAGTAATCGACTACCCCTCGAACACGAGACGTAACCCGTCTCGCCTCGCCGCCGTCCGTCGGGATCACCCACACCTGGTCGTGCTCTTTTTCGTCCTTACGAAGGAACGCGATCGAGCGTCCGTCGGGAGACCAGCGGGGCAAGGAATCGCTCGGGCCGTTGGTGAACGTCTTCGGCTCCGCTTTCGTGGCATCACCGGCCAGCTCGACCACCATCATCCGGCTCGTTGATTTGTGGGTCTCGCGAGATGTGGTCGAGTGGACGAACGCCAGTCGAGAACCGTCTGGCGACAACGAAGGTGAGGCAACCCCGGCAAGGCCGTACACGAGGTCAGCGGCGGTGAGTGGCGATGGCAATGGCATGTGCTCCGGCTGATGCGAATCTGTGCGAGCGGTATCTTGCCACGGAACCGTCCGGGGTAAACGCGTCATCGATGTGGACCGGACGTCCTGGCGCAGGCGACTTTCAGCCCGTCGTTGTCTGTGAACTCAAGGAATCCGGTCAGCGTTCGCGCCGTAGCGATAGTTGCCGAATTACGCGCACTGAAAATTGGGAGTCTTGACGGCGGCGAATGTGCTGGCCTCCCGTCTGCACTGGAATGAACGGGGTGGGAATGGACGCAACACATTGGCCTTGGTCGGGTGGTATTGCGCCCGGCAACTGTGGCGATGGTTGGACCCGAGAAATGGCCAGACGCGAACAGGGGCGACCCGCCAATCCGAGTCGCCCCTGCGTTTCGAATCCGACGGTCGCTTATCCGGCTGCCGCCACAGCCGCCTCAATGGCCTTAACCGCGTGCACCTGTGTCATATGCACACGATACTCGGCGGTCGCGTGGATATCTTCGTTCAGCGTGTCCTCGACCTCAGCCGCGGCCCGCTCGGCGGCCCGTCGGATCACGGCGGGCGTCAACTCTTTGCCGCGAAGAATTCGCTCGGTACGCCTCGCCCGGGTCGCCTTATCGCCCGCGCCGGTCACAGCGACGCGCGCCTCGGTGCAAACACCGCCCGATATCGTGACGACAGCCGCCACGCCGGTGATGGCGTAATGCGACGCCGGGTTGTGGAACTTGGAGTACGCGGTCCCGGTCCCGGCCGCAAGGGACGGCAACTTGATCTCGGTTATGATCTCGTTGTCGTGCAATGCGGTCGTCAACAGGTCGACCTGGAATCGGTCGATCGCGATCTCCCTGCTTGAGCGCCGGGTGCGGGCGACGACGCTGCCTCCGATCGCGAGCACGACCGCCGGGATGTCACCCGCCGGGTCTGAGTGTGCAAGGCTGCCGCCTATCGTCCCGCGGTTCCGAACCTGCAGGTCAGCGACCTTTGAGGACGCGTCGGCGAGCAGGGGATAACGAGACTGGATTACCGACGACGTCGCCATCTCTCGATAGGTGGTCATCGAGCCGATCGAGACCCCATCTCCATCTTCACGGATGTACGAAAGGCCGTCTATCTGGCCGATGTCCACCAGGATGCCGGGCTCGGCCAGCCGCAGCTTCATCATCGGGATGAGGCTGTGACCACCGGCAAGTACTTTTGCTTCGCCGCGGTAGCGGGACAGAAGACTCGTGGCCTCGTCCAGCGTTGTCGGCGCGAAGTAGTCGAAACTGCTTGTGACCATTTCTAGCTCCCTCGTGTTGGCGGCTTACGCTGGCGTGTTGGCGGCTTACGCTGGCGAATCAACCTCTTGCGCGTGCCGCCGAGCGCGCGGCTCGCCGGGCCTCTTTGGCGTCCTCGATGGCACGCCACACCTTTTCCGACGTGGCGGGCATGTCCATGTGCTTGACGCCCAGGTGCGCGAGCGCGTCGATCACGGCGTTCATCACCGCCGGGCTGGCGGCGATCGTTCCCGCTTCACCGGCGCCTTTGACGCCGATCGGGTTGGAGGGAGACGGTGTCACCGTGCGGTCCAACTCCATCATCGGGAACATGTCTGCGGACGGCAGGGCGTAGTCCATAAGCGAGCCGGACAGCAACTGTCCGTCGTCGCTGTAGACCGCCTGCTCGCTGAGGGCCTGTCCGATGCCCTGTGCAACGCCTCCGTGCGTCATCCCGTCCACGATCATCGGGTTCAGCACGTTTCCGAAGTCGTCCACCGCAACGTAGCGCTGCACCTTGACCTGGCCACTGTCCGGGTCGATCTCGACCACACACAGATGCGTGCCGTTGGGCCATGCGAAGTTCTGCGGGTCGAAGAAGCTGACCTCTTCCAGCCCCGGCTCCATCCCCGGGGGCAGGTTGGCGGCGGCATAAGCCTGCCCCGCAACTTCCTGGATGGTGAGCGTCTTGTCCGGGATGTCCTCGACGGAGAAAGTGCCGTTCTCAAACGTCACGAACTTGGGGTCCGCTTCGAGCAGGTGCGATGCCAGGCGGTGTGTCTTGGCCTTGACCTTCTGGAGGCTGTTGAAGAGCGCTGCTCCTCCAACAGCGAGGCTGCGGCTGCCGAACGTGCCGGTGCCGAATTGACCCTGATCGGTGTCGCCGTGCAGGACTTCGACGTCCTCGATCGGGATGCCGATCTCGCTCGAAACGAGCTGCGCCATCGTAGTTTCGTGGCCCTGACCGTGGGGCGAGGTGCCGATGTAGATCGTCGCCTTGCCGGTCGGGTGGAGCCGGACATTGCTGCTTTCCCACAACCCGGCGCCTGCGCCGAGCGAGGAAGCAACGGCGGACGGCGCCATGCCGCAAATCTCGATGTACGTCGAGATGCCAACTCCGAGGAGTTTGCCTTCGCGTCGCGCCTCCCGCTGCTCTTTGCGGAACGCCGGGTAGTCGAAGATCTCCAACGCCTTATTCAGGTTGGCCTTGTAGTCACCGGAGTCGTACATGACTCCGGTCGTTACCGCACGGCCGTTCTTGTGCGCGGCGAGCATGTTCTTGCGGCGCACAGCGATCGGGTCTCGACCGATCTCCTGGGCGAATCGGCTCACCATGCGTTCCACGAGGTAGGCCGCTTCCGGGCGACCCGCGCCACGGTATGCGTCCACGGGCGTCGTGTTGGTGAAAACCCCGTGAACCTTGCACTCCACGTTCGGCATTTTGTAAACGCCGCCGAGCATCAGCCCGAACAGGTATGTGGGGATCAACGGCGCAAACGTTGACAGGTAGGCGCCCAGGTTTGCGTAAAGGTTTACTTTGATGCCGACGATCTCGCCGTCTTTTTTGCCAGCGATCTCTGCGTCGCAGATGTGGTCGCGTCCGTGCGCCGTCGAGACGTAGGCCTCCGAGCGGGACTCGATCCACTTGACCGGTCGTTTCACCTGTCGGGCGACGATACCGGCGACAACTTCTTCGGCATACAAATAAAGTTTGCTGCCAAATCCACCGCCGACATCGGGGGCGACCACCCTGACCTTCTGCTCGGGCCAGCCTGTGACCAGAGAGAACAGCAGTTTGACCAGGTGCGGGATCTGCGTAGACGTGTAGAGGGTGATGTTGCCCTTGCCGGCGTCGTAGTCGGCCACAACTCCGCGGGTCTCCATAGAGTTCGGGATCAGACGCTGATTGACGATGCGCTCCTTCACCACGATCACGTCCGGGTCTTTGATCGCCTCGGCGTAATCACCGCCGGCGACTTCCCAATCGAAACCTACGTTGTTTGGCGCTTCCTGATGTAACTGTGGCGCGCCGTCCTTTGTCGCTGCCTCGGCGTTGACGACAGCCGGCAGAACTTCGTAGTCGACCTCGACGAGCCCGGCCGCATCGGTGGCCTGGTAGGCGGTATCGGCGACTACGACGGCGACTGCGTCGCCGAGATATCGGACCGTCTCAAATGCCAGCGGTGGGTGGGGCGGTTGCTTTAGATCCGGAAGCATCCAGCCAACGGGGAGGCCGCCGAGCTCTTCCTGGAGATCGGCGCCTGTGAAGACGGCGATCACTCCGGGCGAGTCGAGGGCGGCAGATGTATCGATGTTCTTGATATTGGCGTGTCCGTACGGGCTGCGCACGAACGCCATGTGCGCCATCCCGGACAGACGGATGTCGTCGACGTACTTCCCGCGACCCGTGATCAGGCGAGGGTCTTCGGTACGCTTGACGCTCTCGCCGAAGGTAGTTACAGCCATCTCTACCTCCCCGCTTTCGCAGCGGCGCCTATGGCGTTGACGATGTTCTGGTAGCCGGTGCAGCGGCAGTAGTTGCCCGCGAGTCCGGCTCGAATCTCCTCTTCAGAGGGGTTCGGGTTCTGCTTGAGCAGCGCCTCGGCGGTCATGATCATGCCGGGCGTGCAGAAGCCGCACTGGAGGCCGTGTTCGTCCCAGAATCCCTGCTGGACGTGCGAGTACGAATCTCCGTCCGCAAGACCCTCTACGGTCGTGACCTCTGACCCGTTCGCCTGTACGGCGAATACGGTGCAGGACTTTACGGCCTCGCCGTTCAGGTGGACCGTGCACGCGCCGCACTGGCTCGTGTCACATCCGATGTGTGTCCCCGTGAGATCCAGAACGTCACGCAGAAAATGCGCCAGAAGCAGTCTAGGCTCGACGCTGGCGGTGTGCGCGGTTCCGTTCACGGTGACGGTGATTTCGGTCGACATGATCGGCCCTCCGTCACTTGTTTGAACGCAGGCCAGCACTATGCCCTTTGAATTGCGACAGCGCAACTAGATTGACCACCATTTGTGATCCGGCCACGTACATGCGACCCGATCGGGCGTATCGCACTCGTCTTCCGGCTCAGTTATCGTGGTCGAAACGGTCTGACGACATTCGACCCATAAGGAACGCTATCGGCATGAAGATCAGCGGTTCGTACAAACTCCCGGCGAACGCGGAAACGGTCTGGGCCACACTTCTTGACCCCGACGCCCTCTCGGCGTCCATTCCCGGCGCGCGGTCTTTCACCGCGGACGGCGAGGATGCCTACGAGGTGGAGTTGAATATCGGCGTTGCCGCCATCCGCGGCGACTACACGGGACGCGTTGAGGTTGTCGATCAGGAGCCCGTGACTTCCTTCCGGCTTGTCGTTGAGGGAAAGGGCGGTAAAGGATCGCTAAAGGGCTCGGCGTTGTTCACTCTCGCTGAGAACAAACCTGGCGAAACCGAGGTGACGATAGAGGGAGAGGGTGACGTTACCGGCCTGTTCTCCCGCGTCGGCCAGAGGTTGCTGGGCGGTGTCGCGAAGCTACTTATGAAGCAGTTCTTCGGCGGGATGCGAAAGCAAGTCCAGGCGCGAGTCAAAGCGGCCGCAGCGGACTGACGGGGCCGGGCGACCGATTCGTCCGCGGGCCTCGACCCTCACGGTGTTTGTGCCTACAGATCATCCGGTGGCGAATCACGCTTGTCCTACTGCGCCGCCTACGGTGTCTCGCGTGGATGGATCGTCCCGTGACAGTTCACCGTTGTCCTACGTCGTCGCGTAGGGGCGAATGACTATCCGCCCTCGGGTCGATACCAATCGACCCCTACAGCGTTTGTGCGGACAGATTATTTTGCGACAGATTACCGTCGTCCTTCTCGACAGCGTTGAGACCGGCTGGCCGGGCTCTTGACCGCGACCTACTTCCAGCGGCCATCGCTCGATGGCGATCCCGCCTTACTTCCCCGTCCAGTTCGGCTTGCGCTTCTCCGAGAACGCCAGTGGACCCTCGCGACGGTCGTCAGAGG
>JAQBUX010000190.1 GCA_027623795.1 Chloroflexota bacterium | reverse complement strand
GAGCGCGGACCATGATCTCGGCGTAGACCGGCCGTTCATGGATCGCATGGCACAGATCCTCGACGCCGCCGCCCCGACGGCGCGACGTTCGTTGACCGAAGCACAGTTCGAGGCCTTCTCCCGTGCGGTCGACGAGCCGTTCCTGGTTCATTCTCCGACCATATACCCGGCGGCACAGGACGTATTGAGGTCCGTCACCGAAAAGGGCATCACCGCCGCGCTCATATCCAATGTCGGCTCGACCTCTTCCAGTACCTACAGGCGATTCCTGGACCGCGAGGGCATCGGCCAGTACCTCGAAGTGCTTTCGTTCTCGAACGAGCTCGCGGTCGCAAAACCGGCGGCGGAGATCTTCTGTCAAACGTTGGAGCAACTGGGCGTCGCCCCGGAAAACGCTTTGCACGTCGGCGACAACCTGTACGCAGACGTCGGTGGCGCGAAAGACGTCGGAATGGCCGCCGTCTGGATACAGGGGTTCGACGACCGGGAGCCGCGGGTACGCCCTGACTACACGATCAGCGGGTTGGAGGAGTTGCCGGCGGTCGTCGATCGCTGGCTCGCCAGCTGACGCGACATCGCAAAGGCCCCGATAGGACCGATCGGGCCCGGTGGTCAGATTGTGGGTTCAACTACCGCATCGCTGTCGAGGGCAGGGGCTGGGTGCGTCCTCCCCCGCGTCCCTGACCGCCCGAACCTCCGTAAGCCCCAGGTGGCCCCGCCGTACACGACCCCGAGCTCGATCGCGCTAACCACGACCAGGATCATCGTTGCGATCAGCCAGAAGCCCTGCGGGAACATCCGGAGCAGCATGCTTTGCGACGGGCTGAGCATCCAGAAATCGTTTCTGAAGCTGATCTCGTGGAAGATACGGAACGTCGTGTTGAAGTCGATCAGCGAGGCCAGTCCGACAAAGGCGGCAATTACGAGACCGCCGATGGTCGACCAGATGATGCCCGACCTGAGTAGCGGCAGGAATCGACGACCGACGGTGAAGAATCCGGTAACGATCAGGACGACGAGAAGCACAGATGTCACCCATCCGACCAGGAACACGGCGTTCATCAACTCCTTGACGTCGCGCATGTGGATGATCTCGCGCTGGTTGAACAGCTCGAACTCGGTCCCCTGGAAGTTGACCCGGACGTCGAGTAACTCTTCATCGTTGTTGAAGTAGTCGATGATCTGGGCGGCCGCGCTGTTTAACTCTGTCCCTTCGAGGCCGGTCCTGCGTTCGACGTTGTAGTTATCAAAACCCCATTCGTAAAAGGTCTGGGAGTTCGTGAGGACGCGGACGTTCCACGAGATGAAAAACAACGGCAGGCTCACCGCGACCAGTACGATCACCGCCACGCGAAACGTGGAGGACGAGGCGAGGCGTTCGTTGTGTCTGAATCTGTTCATGGACACCTATGGTACGTTGCGATCATTCGCCGTTGTGCCCTTCAAAACTTCGGAAATATCGTCCCGGAGCGATGCCCATGACTAACTCCGAGCTCCCGGCCCAGATCCCATCTCGGACAATGGAAGACCTGCTCGCCGTGGTCGAGCGGTTGCGTAACCCGGGCGGTTGCCCGTGGGACCGCGAGCAGACCCACGCGTCGCTCCGTCCGAACCTGCTGGAAGAGTCGTACGAAGCCCTTGAAGCGCTGGACCTTGGGGACGCGGATGCGCTCGCCGAGGAGCTGGGCGATCTACTGGTGCAGGTCGCTTTCCACGCCGACATCGCTGCCCGCGCGGGTGAGTGGGTCCTCGCCGACGTGGTCGAGGGTGTGGTCGATAAGCTGGTCCGCCGGCATCCGCACGTGTTCGAGGCGGATGGCCCGGCCCTCGAGACGGCGGAACAGGTGTCGCAACAGTGGGACAATCTGAAGCGCAAAGAACCAGGTCGGGATTCGATCACAAACGGCCTTCCGTCCGGAATGCCGGCTCTTGCCTACGCTGCGGCGCTGCAAAGGCGAGCCGGACGGGCTGGACTGCCGGCGCCGGTCGGCGATGGGGACGACTTGTATCCGCGCCCGGAGGCTGATGAAGCTGACCTGGAGGCCGCAGCCGGTCGCCAGTTGTTCGACGCCGTGGCCAGAATCCAGGCGACCGGAATCGACCCTGAGGTAGCCCTGCGCGCCGAGACCATCCGTTACCGCGACCGCATCAGACGCACGGAAGCGCTTGCTGGTGACACCGACGCGTTGAGGGAGCTTCTCGATAGGGAGCGGGATCAGCTGTGGGAGCGGGCGAGGTTAGCGTAGGCGTAAGGGCATGAGTGTCGTTACAAACCCCCCCGTCCCTCACCCCAGCCCTGGCCCTTGGCGGGAGGCAGTTTCCTACTCCCAGCGGGAGAAGGCGAGGATGAGGGAGAACCACCGCATTTCGACACGGTCGTTTGCTTTGGTCTCTCCACAACTATTGGCTGCAACCTAAGCCTTCGGCGCGGTCTCGGCGCTGCCCGTCGGCTCGTACCCCACGACTTCGCGTGCGTGCGAGATGTCCCGGTAGCCGTATTTGTTGTTTGACACCACGTAGAAGATGTCGAAACGCACCGACTCGGGCGCTTCGATGCATTTCACCGCCATCTGCGCCATGTCCGCGTGGCTGCAGTAGATCGACCGACCGCGCACCCCGTTCACCACGTCCTTCGCGCCGACGCCGCCTATCCGCAGGCAGATGATCGACATGTCGCTCGTGTTGACGAAGAATCGAGCCATGTCTTCGCCCATCAGCTTGCTGACCGCGTACAGGCTGTGCGGTTTCGGCTCCGAGTCGCGTGTCACGTTTGGCCACGACGCTGGCGTTTTTGAATCGTCCTCCGATACCAGCTCACTCCAGGGCGACTCCTTCTCGTAACCGAGCACCGTCGCTCCCGTGCTGGCGAATATCACCCGCTTCACGCCCGCGTCTCGGGCCGCGCTGAACACGTTGTAGGCGCCGATGATGTTGTTCTGGAGCATAGCGTCCCAGCCGGAGTTCATGCCCTGGCTGCTGTGCGCCCCGCCGTCGGCGGCCAGGTGAACAACGGTGTCCACGCCCTCGAACGCCGGACGTATTGCTTCGGCGTCCTGGACGGCGCCACGAAAATTCAGGGCGTCCGGCACGCCGTCCACGCCGGAACGCGACAGCGCTGCGACCTCGTACCGCTCCTCCAACGCCGATCGAATCGCCGAGCCCACCGCGCCGCTCAGGCCGGTTACGAGAACACGTCTATCTGCCATATCGACTCCGATTTCTTCCGTTTGTCAGTGGCCGGTCCCCCTCTCCCGGTGGGAGAGGGCTGGGGTGAGGGAGGACAAAGGCCCTCGCGTAATCAGTATTTTTCGCTGAACTATGCGTCGGTGAAGGTCTCTCGGCTACGCTCGGAATGACTGAAATGTGGATGCTCCACCTAATACCCCGCCGCCTGCGTGAGTTTAGCGACCGGGTAGACGGCGCTTCGCAAATCGCTGCCGTCTACGGCGACCCCGTTTGGCTCGGCGTACGGAGACAGGTCGTACCGGGGCGTGACGACGTTCACCCTGTGTCCGCGCGACACGAGCCCGTTGATCGTGTCGTACTCGAACCGACCATCCACCATAACGTCGTCCGTCTCGACGTGGATGCGCGGCGCCTGCACGGCCTCCTGCAACGACATCCCCATGTCGATGTGGTGGATCAAGGTTTGCGCCACGGACGTCCAGATACGTCTGCCGCCGGACGACCCCAGAGCGCCCTTTAGCTCGCCGTCCTTCAACAGCACGATCGGCGTCATGTTGTTCAGGGCGCGGGCGTGTGGGGCGATCGTGTTGACCGTGCCGGGCAACGGGCAGCTCCACCCGATGCCGTTGTTCATCATCACACCCACGCCGGGGTTTACCACGCCGGAGTAGGACAGATTCGTCTGCGTCAGCCCGACGGCGTTGCGGTCCCTGTCCACGACGGTGATGTGTGTCGTGCCGTCGTCCGTCGCCGCTCCGGCAGGGCCTGGGAAGTCCGCAGGCTTTTCGCGCCCCTCGAACGGCCACGGGTTTCCCGCCAGAGCAGGTCCGGCGTGGAATCGGTCGATCGATTTGCTTCTCTCGGCTCCGTAACGCGGATCGCTGAGCGCGCCGATCGGCGCGCCGGTCTTCTGGGGATCGCCCATCCAGGTGAACCGGTCGGCGGCGGCGAGTCGGATCGCCTCGACGATCAGATGCAACACGGCAGGGTCGCCATGGTTCGTGCCTACAAGGTCGAAGTTAGAGAGGATGTTGAGTATTTCCATTACGGTCGGGCCGGACGTTGGCCCCGGCAGTCCCATCACCTCGTAACCCCGGTAACTGCCGAGCATCCCGTGCCGGTGCAGGAACGGCGCGTACTGGGCGAAGTCCGAGGTCTCAAGCAGGCCGCCGTTCGCCTGTACGTCCGCGCAGATCTTCTCGGCGATCTCGCCTCGATAGAAAGCCTCGACGCCGCCCATGGCGAGCGTCCGCAGTGTTGCCGCGTGCTCTTTCTGTAAGAACGTTTGGCCGACCTGAATCGGGTGACCGCCGGGGTAGTAGACATTGGCGGTCGCCGGAAAGCGCGCCAGCAGATTCCGACCGGCGACGAGCGAGAGCGTGAAATGGGCGCCTACGGGAAACCCTTTATCCGCAAGCTTGATGGCAGGTTGGAGAGCGTCGGACAGGCTGATCGTCCCCCACTCCTCAAGCGCACGGTTGAGCCCGGCGACCGTGCCCGGGATGGCGATCGACTTGTAGCCGGACGAAAGTGCGTCATCTTTCACGATAGGCCATGCGAACCGGCGGGAGTAACGGGACGAGCCGGGGTCCATCGCGTCCATCCCGCCTTCGAGCGGGAACTCGTCGGTCGTGGCGCGGGCAGGCGCCTGCATGCCGTAGTCGATGGCCCCGCCGCCGCCCGCCGCCATGTGCACCGTCATCAGGCCGCCGCCGCCGATGCCGTTCATGAGTGGTTGGAGCACGCCCATCGCGAACGCGGTCGTCACCGCTGCGTCGACCGCGTTGCCGCCGCGCTGGAGGACGTTTATCCCGACCTCCGCACCCTGCGGGTGTTGCGCGACCACCATTCCCTGTCGGGTACGGATCTCTTCGTGGGCGAGAACGGGTCGGCTCGTGTACATGTCAGGAGGCTCCGGGTGGTGCAAATGTTGATCGGCGGTTTCGCCGGGATCATCGGTCCGCGGTCGGCGGATTCTACGACCGTCCGGCCAAAAACGCGGGTCTGGCCCGCAGGGCGAAGGAGACCATCGCCGCAATCCGTCAGCTCGGACCGCGTCCGCCTGAAGGATCCCGTATCGAAACTCGCCGTCAGGCGCAGTTCAACGATGGGAACTTCTCCCTCATCCTTCGATGGGCTCAGGACAGGCTCCAACCCCCGTATCGAGTACGGGGCAGGCTCTCTCCCGCTCGGAGAGGGGGATTCCGAGGCGTCATCGAAGGGTCCAGCGTTGACAGCCGAGCCGCGGAACGGTCGTATATGCGCCATCCAAACGCCCGACCGCCCGTTCACGTAATTCCGCGCAGGCGGTCTGACTCCATACCGCCGCCCCCCAAACCCAAGGACCATCCCCATCCGGCCCCAACCCCGTACGACCTACCTGCTCCTGAATGCATGGACGCAGTTCGCGTTTCACGTCACGTTCACGACCTCCGCCGTATTCGCGATCGTGGAGGCGGGCCTCAATCCGTTCCAGTTGTTACTGGTCGGGGCGGTGCTGGAAGGCAGCGTCTTGATCGCCGAGGTGCCGACCGGGATTGTCGCCGACGCTTATTCGCGGCGCCGCTCGGTCATCATCGGCTACGCCATTCTGGCCATCGGATTCTTGATCTGGGGATCGATAGCGTCCCTCGAAACCATCCTGTTGGCGCAGGTGTTCTGGGCGGTTGGTTTCGCGTTCACGAGCGGCGCCCAGAACACCTGGATCGCGGACGAGGTCGGCGATGACGACGTGGGACCGATATTTCTGAGGGC
>JAQBUX010000189.1 GCA_027623795.1 Chloroflexota bacterium | reverse complement strand
GAACAGCGGCGCAGCCAGCGGGGTGTCGATGATCGCCGGGCAGACGGAATTAACGCGAATCCCGCGCATGCCATATCCCCGCGCCGCCGAGTTCGTCATTCCGACCACGGCGTGCTTGCTTACGGAGTAAGCAGGGATGGTCGGGCTGCCGACCAGCCCCGCGATCGAAGCCGTGTTCACGATCGAGTGACCACCCTCCGGCGGGTCCTGGGTGAGCATCTGCCGCATCTCCGCCTGCATGCACAGCCAGACACCGGTCACGTTGACGGCGATCACGCGGTCGTAGTCCTCGCGTCTGTACTCGGTGAACTCCGCGACCGGTCCCAGAATCCCGGCGTTGTTGTGTGCGCAGTCCAGGCGACCGTACTCGTTGACAGTCAGATCGACCATCGTCTGCACAGACTCTTCGTCCGTCACGTCGACGTAGGCGAACTGCGACTCTCCACCTGCCTCACGAATCAGTCGCGCCGTCTCCTCGCCAGCCTCGGGGACGATGTCAGCCACGACCACGCGCGCCCCCTCAGCGGCGAACCTCATCGCTGTTGCGCGGCCGATCCCAGACCCGCCACCCGTCACCAGGGCGACTCTTCCATCAACCTGTCCCGGCATTGAGCCCTCCGATTTCAATTCACCGCCTTTGCCGCACACGACAGGGCGGCGAGAGGAGGCTAACGCATCTCGGACGTGGGAGCCTCATATCTGTTGCGGTTCACACCGATGTCAGGTGCGTTTGAAAACGGGACCATGCACGGATGGGAATCCGCAGAATCGCTGTACTTTTACTGGCCGTGCCTTTCGCCACCGCCGCTGCCGCTTGTTCGTCCGGCGGGGGCGATAACGCACCGGGTGAGACGTCGCCAACGACTCCGACATCGCGCTCCGCGAGTCCGACAGCGACCGGGCAACCGTCCTCGCCGATATCGACGTCAATTCCTGATGCATCGTCACCGATTCCCACATCCGGCCCCGGAACATCTTCGTCCGCTGCACAGCAGCCACCCTCACAAGAGTCGGCCGCCGTCGCACCGGTCGAGTTCTCGGAACCGTTTGACGGGTTCGCTCCGCGCGTCGTGACCCTGTTCTCGGATTCAGATGGCGCCACGATCCGTTACACGCTTGACGGAACCGACCCCGGACCCGATGCCGGCACAGAATATGAAGGACCGTTCGAGATATTCGATAACACGACCGTTCGCGCCATCGCAAGGTCTGGCGACGGTGAATCATCTGCCGTGACTGAGGCCCGCTATGTCCTGGAAAAAACACCCATAGACGCGCTCGGGTTCAGCCTGCCGTCCGGGACACACATAGGCGCCCAATCACTTGAGATCCTCACAAACGAGCCACGCGTGGCGATCTACTACACGCTGGACGGGACCACGCCCTCACCCTCGAATGGACTGATTTACGAAGATCCGATCTCCATCACCGCGTCCACGACGGTCAAGGTGATTGCGACCCGGCCCGGCTCGCTGGACTCGCGTATCGAAGAAGCGGCCTACTACATATACAGTCAGCGCGTGGACAACGATCAGCCGATCGTACTTGCCGGTGACGACTTGCTGGAGATCACGGACGCGCAGTACGTCCATCGCGGCGACATTCATCTGAGCGGAAACGCACGTCTCGTGATTCGTGATTCGTCCTTCACACACGCCAAGGATTTCGCATTTGAGTACGGCCTGGTCGCTACGGAGAATGCGCAGGTAATCGTGGAGAACTCCGGGATCGGGACGGACTGTACCGGCTCGTTCAACTGGAGCTTCCTGGACGACGCCTCGTTTGTTGCGAACGGCGTCGATAGCACAACGGCGGGCTGCAATACGTGGAACTACTTCTCCGGCAACCCCATGGCAACCATCGATAACTGGCGCAATTTCGGGGGAACGATCTGCGACGGGTCTGACGTCACGATCTCTAACTCCACAAGGATGGAGGTGGAGCTTTGCTTCCCCTCCGACGCTGTCCTGGACATGGAGCTGCCCGTTGAGGTTGCGGAGTTCTCGCTCTCGGCCGATGACGATCCCACGATCAGCTCGAGTCTCCACATCACCGACTCCACGCTTGGGGGTTGGGGAATCAACGTCCTCCCCGGCGCAGATATCACGATCAGGAACAGCCCGGCGATAACGATCGGCGTGATCGTCGGAAGGCCCTGGGTGGAGCAGACGATCGAGCTGGACGGAATCGGAGCGCAACTTTACGAGGACAAGCTCTGGAACATTGCTGACGCCCGGCTCCACCTTGTCAACACCACGACCTACGGCTGGGAGCCTAACGTCTTCGCCGACAACACCCTCATCATCCGTAACTCTGACTACTCCGGCTCCGCCGTCAACGGCGGATCGGGTGTCTACATCATCGAGGACTCGACAGCGGGCCAGTTACGCGCCCACGAAGACGTCGTGATGACTGTCCGCAACTCCATCATCACGGGCGATGTGATCGCCGTTGACAACGCGACGATCACGCTGATCGACTCGCAGATCACCGGAAACGGTTACGAGGACGGAATACCGGGTAACGCAATCGCCACCGGCAACGGCCGCATAATCCTCGTCAACACCAGCGTCAGCGGAGAGATCATCACGTCCGACAACGGCGTGGTCGTTCAGGAGTAGTCCCGCCGCACATCGCGGGGCGAGGAACGGGCCAAATGGCCTGTCGCTCCTGACTTCGGGGTCCGCGCCCTATCGGCTGACGCCTCCCGTTCGCGACGCTCGACGATCTCCCGCCCCTCTGAACGCCTAGAATCCGCCAATCGATCAGCAGCCCGAAATGGCGGAGGCGCACGATGCCCGAAATAGACGATCTGCAAGCCCGGTACGAAAACCTTCTTCTTGACCGCGTCGGCACGGATGGCCGTGTGGCGCGGATCACTCTCAACAGGCCGGACAAGCTCAATGCGCTGTCGCAAGAGCTGTTGTTCGAGTTCTGGGACGTCCTCCACGAGCTGGAGGCTGACAGTGACGTGCGCGCCATAATCGTCAGAGGCGCTGGCAGGGCGTTTTGCGCCGGGTACGACATCACTCCGCCTCAAGGCTCGGGCTCAGACGGGGTTGTGCGCCGCTACCGGTCCGTGGATGACAAACATCGGCGCCTTCTCATGGGCATCCGTACGGGGATGCAGCAGATCACTGACATACACATGTATTTCTGGAACATGGCGAAGGTGACGATCGCCCAGGTTCACGGCTACGCCATCGCGGGCGGCTGCGAGTTGGCGATGATGGCGGACCTCGTCGTTGCGGCCGATGATGCGCAACTTGGACACCCCGGCCTCAGGGGCATGGGAACGAGCCGGACGGGCGTAATATGGCCCCTCGTGATCGGCATGCGAAAGGCCAAAGAGCTCTATCTCACCGGTGAACCCGTGACCGCCATAGAGGCTGAAGAGATGGGGATGATCAACTACGCCTGGCCCGGCGACGAACTCGAAGCACGGACGATAGCCCTCGCAGACCGCATCGCCAACATGACGGCGGACAACCTGGCGATCCTCAAACTCAACATGAACCGGTTTTACGAGAACATGGGCATCTACTCCTCGGTGCGTTCAAGCACAGACCTTGATGCGGCGGGCCAGTTCACCGAGCACTCGTACACATGGCAGGACACCATGCGTGAGGGCGGTTTCCGGGAGGCCGTGGCATGGCGAGACGGACCATACGGGGACTACAGCGCCGGGCCACGTTAGATTCGTCGTGTCTCAGGCCGCGAGTGCGCCCCGCTCCGGGACCTCGCGCAAGCTAACGTGGACCATTATCGGCCCGCGCTTGCTTTGAAGTGTCGCCACGATCTGCGGGACGCCGAGCGTCGTTATTCGCGTACCGACGGGCTGGACGGTCGATGCCGGTGAGAGGTGGACGATGTAACCGGCGGCCTCGAAGTCTCGGCGCGCTGCGTCGGCGATGCGGTTCACGAGCGTGTTCATGACACGTATGGCCTTCTCGTTGATCCCCGATGGCGGCCGCCGAAATGCGATCGTTAGAATCTCGCGCGCCACACCGCGGTCCAGCCCGAAGAAAATGCTGCCCTCGAACCGTCCGCTTACGCGGATGAAAATCGAGAGGTCCTCGGTCGTGGCCTGGTCCTCGCGAACCTCTCCCCCGCCGAGTCGTATCTCGACGCCGAGGTCAGACTTGAAGACCCTGGCGGTCGCCCGCAACAGCGCGTTCACGACCTCGTCCCGTGCCGCTCCCTCTGCTTCCCGCACTGCCGCCGTTCCCTCCCGCGATATGGTGTAGCTGGGATTTGTGTGTTCTGCCGCAGCCCGTGAGGCACGAACCAATCCGTGAGATTCGAGCGTCAGGCACGCCCGTTTGATGTTTCCCTCGCTCCGCCCCAGGCGGACGGCGATCCCCTCGGCTGAAGGCGGAGGGTTCCCCCGGTCCTGGTCCGACTGGATCAGACGGATGATGGACTTCAGCAATTCCTCTGGAACTTCGTTCACCCGCCTGCACCCCGCTGTATCTAACCGAGACGCCCGACGGGCCTGCTCGGTCGATCACATCTCCATCCGTTCTGACATGAGCATCCAAAGCCGTCTCGAATGCAGGTGCCACCACCGGCACGACGGATTCTGACGCGGTGATAGTCTCCCGATTGCACCCGTGCAGTCACCGGGGAACGGCGTAGTCAACGTGATCAATCACGCCACCGGGATTAGGTGCAAACCGCCATCGGGCGGGGATCTTGAGATGGCCCAGTTGACCGTTCCGCGCACCCGGCGTTGTGGCGCTATCGCCCTTCCGCGGAAAGACGGAACTACGATCTCGCGGGTGTAGATACTGTTGTAGCCTGGCCCGGAATCCCCCTCTCCCAGCGGGAGAGGGCCGGGGTGAGGGAGAAGTTCCATCGTGGGATCTCATCTTGCGGTTTCTGAGACACGCCCGACTATCCGCCCTTCGCTCATCAACCAACAGCCCTGCGAACGTCGATCAGGAATGTACCCGGCGGCCCGGTCTGACGGCGTGGTTTTCGTGATCGGGGGCCCGTGATCAGCGGCAAATTGAGGCGGTGAGAGAGCGCATGCGACTCAGGTTGGGAGACGTCTGATGACTCCGTTGGACGTTGGCGAGACGGTAATGAGCCGTGCCCAACCCGGCCTCCCGGGCGGGTAGTCAGCCGCCCCTACGGCGACGTGGGTGGCATGGCGCATGCGACGAGCGACGAGCGCCGGGGGGTGAGGGTCGAACCAACCGACTACCGCCCGTTCGGCCGGGTTCTGGGGTTCTTGATTTTTTTGGCCGCGCCAACGGACACGGAGCGGGACGTCTTTTGACTCGGGCCAACACGCCGACTGACAAAAGAAGCGCCCCTGCAATCCACATTGTTGGGGGGTGGGCAGGGGCGCTAGGAGCGACCCTGGGGGAACAGGGCTGGCATGGAAATTAGTGTTTCCCAGTCGGTGCCCGGTAGCTAAACAAAACACGCGTTGACACGGTTACGGGTATTTTGCACAACCGGCTGATACGGCGAGGTCAATCCTCGCCGAGCGCCTTCGCAATACGTTCTTCGGCGCTCGCGCAGTATTCCGCCGAGGTGTCGTAGCCGACGTACCGTCTTCCGGCCAGCGCCGCGGCGATCGCCGTCGCGCCCGTTCCAGAAAACGGGTCGAGCACCACGTCTCTGGTGAACGAGTACAGCTGGATCAATCGGCGGGGTAGTTCGACGGGAAACGGCGCAGGATGCTTTGCCCGTTTCGCTGATTCTGGGCCGAACCGCCACACCGACTTTGTGAACTCAAGGAAATCGTCCCGACCGATCGTGTTCTCGTGACCCTCAGGCGCTCTCCTGCCGAAGCCAGTTTTCGGATGCGGCTTCTGAAAGACCAGGATGTACTCGTGGGTGTCCCGAAGCGTGGGATTGGATGCCGATCTCCAACTACCCCAGGCGGTCGATGTCCCGGCGCCGGCGCCCTTGTCCCAGATGATCTCGCCACGCATCTGGAATCCTTGTTCGGCGGCGTCGGCGATGACGTAG
>JAQBUX010000188.1 GCA_027623795.1 Chloroflexota bacterium | reverse complement strand
GTATCGTTCCGGTTGCTCCAGCAATCGCTTGAACACCATGTACCCGATCTGGCCGCTGGCCCCGGTGACCAGAACTCGCTGTTTTTCTGAAATTACGATCTCTCTTTCTGTCTCGGTTAGCCGAATTTCGATTCTCTTCGCGAGTCCCGTTGCGTGCGGGACGCGGCGCGAACCGGTTGGGCCACGCCCGCCGTTCGCGCACCGGCCACGCTCTCAATGCAGCGCCGTTACGCCCGGTCCCCCACGCCGGTGAATCGTTCAAAGCGGAAGTCGGACAGGAAGTCGACACGCGCGCCGTCCAGTATTTCCAGAGCCGCCACTTCCCCCACAAGCGCGGCCAGCGTTACGCCGCTGTGCATCACGGAGAAATAGAGATTCGGGGCGCGCGCCGGAAATCCTATGATCGGGAACCCGTCGCCGGGCATAGGGCGCATCGCTCTTCGCCACTCGTCCACCGACGCTCCAGCGATCGCCGGCAGGAACTTCTCCAGCCCGGCGAGCATCCACTCGGCGTCCTCCACGGAGTCGTCGCCGATCGACCCGGAGTGTGTCCCGCCGTGGATTTGTACACGGCCGTCTGGCATCTGGCGGAAGTTCATCTGCGGGTCCGGCAAGTCTCTTGGCGTATGGACGCAGGCGACGGTCTTGAAGATGCGCGGCATCGGCGGAGTGAGGATGGTCGCCCCCGGACTCTCCGTCTGCGGGAAGTGCAACCCGATATCTGAGGCCATCCGCTGACTTGAGTAACCGGCGGCCAGCACGACGACGTCCGCCGAGAGGCGCCAGCGCTCGGTCTCCACGCCTGTGACCCGCATCGCGCCGCCCACCGTCTCGGTCATCAAACGTGTGACCGGCGCCCCCGTAGCGAGTTTGGTCCCGAGTTCGGCGGCCTGCCCTAAAGCGGCCGCTATCACCGCCGAGGTATCCACGTGACCCTCGGCCTCGCCAAACGAGGCCTCGGTGATCGGTTCTGCGACGAGGCCCGGCTCCATTTCTCGGAGTGCGCCAGGAGAGATGAGTCTGATCGGATAGCCCCACGACTGCATCAACTTCACTTCTTCGCGTAGCTCCCGAGCACCACCCTCGGTCGCCGTCCAGCGCAGCTCGCCGCCCCATGTGATGCCGATGTCTCCGCCGAGTTTTCTCTCAAACCGTGACCAGACATCCATCGAACGCCGGTTTAGATCGTGATACGAGCGCGGGGGCTTGGGTCGAGCGTTAATCCAGGCGTACGACGCGTGTGATGCTTCCATGCCGGGCTTCCCGGCGTCGACCACCGTTACCTTCGGGGTACGCAGGGACAGGTTGTACGCGATCAATGCGCCGACAATTCCGGCGCCGACGATAACTACATTCGGCTCGCGTTTCAGGATCGTCCGTCCTTGGTGACTTTCGCGGATTGTGAGGTGAATCCAGGGTTTTGGCGCAACACCGGAGTTTCCCCATCCGGGATTCGTTATCGGGGTGCCGATACTTCAGACGCTCCAACGCAATCCGTACGTCGGACGCGTCGGCATCAGGCTCGGGCGTTGTAGGCGTAGTGCGCCGGGTTTCGCTCCATATCCCAGTTGGCAAACCAGCGATTGACGTGCGGCAGCAGTTCGCGGCTCAGCTCGATCCGCCGCAGTTCGTGCGGCTTCAACGGCTGACCGAGTGACGCCTTGAGTTCCGCGTGGACCTCTGGCTTATTAACCCGTGTCAGCTTCCGCCCGCGCATCAGCACCTCACCGTCCACGATTACCGTATCCACATCTGTGCCCTTCCCCCTGTACACGAGCGCGTCCACGATGTTCGTGTCCGGGTGAAGATACGGCTCGGTGATGCGCGACAGGTCCACAAGCACGACGTCGGCGCGTTTGCCCACCTCCAGCGTCCCGACCTGGTTTCCGAAGAACGTCACCTCAGCGCCGGCCCTCGTCGCCATGTCGAATATTTTGTGAGATGACGGGCTGCCCACCCCGACGCCCGGTTCGCGGTGGACCTTCTGTGCGAGACGCATCTCTTGAAGGATGTCGTTGTCGTCGTTGATCCCGGCCTCGTCGATGCCGAGCGCAACGGTCACTCGCCTGTCCAGCATGCGGTTGACCGGCGCCACGCCGCTGCTAAGCCTCAGGTTGGAACTCGGGTTGTGGCACAGCGTCGTCCCGGTCTCCGCCATCAGGTCTATGTCTGAGTCGGTGAACCAAACGCCGTGCGCCACGGAGACCTCCGGACCAAGGAATCCGAGATCATCGAGATGCGCAAGCGGCGTCTTGCCCCAGTGACGCGTGCCGTACATCTTCTGGTAGATCGTCTCCTGAACGTGAATGTGCAAGCCCGTCTCATGCTTCCCTGCGAACTCCTTGACGTCGCGCAACATCTGATCCGAGCACCAGTGGACGTTGTGGGCGCTGATAAATACGCGAACGCGGTCCGATTGCTTACGTCGAATCAGCTCCGCGGTCAGATCAAGGTGTTCCGACGACGACACCGGGCTGAACGGGAACGACTCCCGTATCAGGCCGACCAGCCCGGCCGGCAATGTCGACATGAACTGCTCGTTGTCCTCGGACACGAGGTGATTCCGGTCCCGGTTGAACAGCGAGAACGCCACGCGCATGCCGCTCGCCTCGTACGCCTCGATCAAGCTGGCGCCCCAGTCGTCCAGCGACACGCCTTCGGGTCTCCACCGTAGGGCATGGTTGTGCATCACGGTCGTGATGCCGGACTCGATCATCTGCATCGCGCAGTAGAGCGTGTCCAGATACGGATCGACGTCGCGCTGCGCGAGTTTGGCGATAACCCACGGCTCGAGCGGAAGATCGGGCGAGCCGAGCTGGAATGGAGTCAGGCCGATGTGGTGGTGAGCGTTTATCAGCCCCGGAATCACTACGAAGTCCGGCGAGCCGATCACCTCATCCGGTTCGTGACGCGCCTTCAGATCGTCGTACCGGCCGATCTCGACGATCTCGCCGTCGCGCTGAAATACCGCGCCATCGGAGATGACCTCGCTTTCGTCGTCTCCGACAGCCCGGCAAACGACGTATTTGCCGCGGATCAACGAGGAGGCCATTTGATAACTCCCGATCGCGGACGATCCATTGTCGCGCGTTCACCCGATTCACTGGTCATGACCAGATCAAGCCCTGAAGACTCTGGATGACCCCCCGGAGGATCTTCACACTCGTCCCTTGAGGTCAGACCGGGGCAAGTTACCACGACTTCGAAAGATCGGATGTCAACATTATCGCGAGCGTTGCGTCGCTCGAAATGATGTCCGGACGTTGTACCGTTCTGCCGCCGGACAGATCGCTGTGGGGCACGTCGATCCGTATGATCTGATCGCTATTCAACGTGGATTCAAGCTAAACACAACGCAAAAGGTGGCAAGTGTGGCTCGTACAAACCGGCGCCCGAACATCATCCTGATCATGTCCGACGACCTCGGCTACGAAGTCATCGGCGCCAACGGCGGCGCGTCGTACGAGACTCCGGTGATCGACGGCATGGCCGCGTCAGGAATGTGAACGCCCACGTGATGCCGCTCTGCACGCCGACACGTGTTTCGCTAATGACCGGCAAGTACAACTTCCGGATCTACCTCGGCTTTTGGTTAATGAAGCCGGACGAGACCGCCTTATTCCGCCGAGTGTTCTGCGCGATGCGGCGTCGTCATTTGGGCAGGTGGCGGCGGATGTGGTGGCCCGCTCCCCCCGTAGGTCCCCTACCGCTCAGCGACACGCATCACGGCCTGGACCGCGATCCGGCGGACGCCTGCCAGCACGAGGACGATCACCAGAGCCACCACGACGGCCAGCGTCCCGAGAGTCAGCGTGACCCCGAGCCAGTCGATCTGGCTGATCGTGGGTGGCACCGACCGCAACCCGTCCCCGGAGTTGCTTAGATATGGGACGACCGTTCCGCCCACCCGCGCCCCCATCACGATCCCGACCGCAATTGCCGGTATCAGCACCATCAATTGCTCCACGGCGACGAGAGCGAGGAGCTGCTTCATCGACAGCCCGATCGTACGGAGGAGCGCAAACTCTCCGACCCTGTCTCGATACGTGACGTACGCGTGAACCATGAAACCGAACGTGCTCACCAGAAGTACAACGGCAAACGACATACCCAGAAGGGCGTTCCATCCGGCCTTCGTGAGAGGGTCGGCCGCCAGTTCATCAGTGACCGTCAACCGATCCACAACGCCGTCGATGGATACGGAGGCTCCGAATCCTTCTGCGAGAAGCGCCGCCACCGGAAGAATCTCGCCCGGCTCGGTTCGAACCCACACCTCGTTGTACTGGATATCCAGGGCGAAGTTGGATGTGTTGACGTACTCAAGCACCGGCTCAAGCGGCGCCACGAGGAACGGCCGGTCGTTCGGGTTCAGGGTCGGGAAAAACTCGATCTCGCTCACGACCCGGATCGGCATCCTCACCCGATCCTGCACTACCAGAATCTGGTCACCGACATTGATTCCGGTCGCGTCGATCAGCCCTTTACTCGCCAGTACCGGAACGGGGCCCGGCGTGTCGCCGAAAACGAAGCCCCGCATCTCGCCGAAATCGCCGCGTCCCCATCGCATCTCGACGGCGCGGATATCCTCTTCCCTGTCGAAGTTGGCAGCCGGTCTCAGCGAATCGCTGTCAGAGAACTGGGCGGTCCCCATGTTGTGCCAGCGGTCGAGTTGTGCCGGGCTGTCAAAATTCTCGATCGTGAGCCGTCTCCCGTCCAGCGTCGTCACGTTGATCTCGTCGACCAGGATCGAGCCGGCGAAGAGTGTCTCACCCCCTCCCAGCGCCAACGTGACGGCGAATCCGAGCAACGTCACCGGTGTTGCCGGGACGATCGGGATCTCGCCCCGCAGTTGCCCGGCCGGGACGACCGTACCCCCGATCTCACACCAGTCAGGCGCTCTTTCCTCGCTGCCGGCGTCGGCGCAGGGAAAGAGACCCTGTTCGTCCGACGATGTCGGGCCGAGAGTTCCAAGTTGTATGGAGTAAAACCGGCCGTTGGCGTCACGCATTGTCGCGACAAGATCGATCCCTGGGGAGCGCTCGAATCCGAGTATCCGGGCCGATATCCAGGTGGCGTCTACCGGTAACTCCACCCCCCTCACCGGGCGCGGCGAGTCAATCAGCGCGAGTTGTTCCTCGAGGTCGCCCTTGAAGAAGTCGGAACGCGTCAGAGCCGTGGCGTCGAAGGTGGCGGGGTCCACGGCGAGGAGTTGATACAGCGCTCCCGACGAGGGGCGTGCCACGACACCCTCCCGCCGGAGCACCGCGGAACCGACGGCTACCCCCGGACTCTCGGTCACCTTCTCGATAACCGAGGTCGAGCTGGAGCCTGAAATCTGAGTTATCCCATCAACGCGGACATCAGCGCCGAGCGTGTACAGGGCGCGATCCTCGAAGCTCCGTTCCAGCGTTGCGCCGAAGTTAGCGGCAAACACCCCGAGTCCCGCCGTGAGGATAAAGAGCAGCGATAGCCGGGAGTAACTGGACGGGTTGCGGGCCAGTTGCCAGAGTCCGAGGACGAACGTCTCGGGCACAAGTCGGTACATGAATCGTCCAGATAGCGCCCGCGCCAGCAGCTCCATCGAGATCGGGAATAGCCGCAGGAGCACGAGTCCGGCGACGAGCAAGAAAAGCGCTGGGGCGGCAAGGGTCACCTGGTCGATCACCGCCTCGCCGAACAGGTTTTCGCCGACAAGTGACCCCTGACTCTGGAGCTGGCGAAAGAGCAACACGGCCATCGCCAGCAGTACGAGGTCAAGGTAGTAGCGCCGGAAAAAAGATGGCCCGCCACCGCGGGACAGCCCGCGACGCCTCACCAGAAGACCGACACGCGATGCGCGAACAGCAGGCAAAAGCATCGCAGCAAAGCTCAGGACGCCACCCAGGATGGCAAGCTGATACGCATCGGAGGTGATTGCGACAGGCAGACCATTCCCTTGATTTAGCCCGTCGACGCCCGGCAAGAATCCGGCGACGTGAACCACTACGGCGGCCAGCGGAGGGCCGG
>JAQBUX010000187.1 GCA_027623795.1 Chloroflexota bacterium | reverse complement strand
CGATACGGACGAGGGGATCAGCGGTTGGGGTGAGGCGACTAACTCCGGCGCGGGCTCGAACACCCTGATAAAAACGGCGATCGAGCTCGTAACACCGGACCTTGTCGGCGAGGAGCCGGCGGACATCGAGCGTATCTGGCACAGGCTTTTCCGCCGCTTCAGCTACCTCGGCTCACGCGGCTTGCCGACGGCGATGACGGCGGGGATCGACATCGCACTCTGGGACATCAAGGGCAAAGCAACCGGACGTCCGGTTTACGACCTCCTCGGCGGCCGTTTTCGTGACGAGGTCCGCCTGTACGCCAACTCCTGGTTTGAGGGCTGCGAAACTCCCGAAGACTACGCTCGCGCCGCCCGGGAGCGTGTGCTCGCTGCGGGCCACACCGCACTCAAGCTGGACCCGTTTCGCGAGATGATGGCAACCCATCACATGTTCTCGGACGGCCAGATATCACCGGCCGGGGAGCAGGAGGGCTACGACATCGTCGCCGCAATCCGTGAAGTGGTCGGGCCGCAACACGAGATCCTGATCGACGCGCATGGTCACTTCAACGTGCCGACCGCTATACGTCTCGCCAACAACCTGTTGGAACGGTCCAACATCGCCTGGTTCGAGGAACCCGTTCCGCCGGAGTCGTTCGATGCCTTGAGGCACGTTCGCGAGCACACCGCCGCCCCGCTCTGCGTCGGCGAGCGACTCTACACGCGCTTCGATTTCGTGCCGCTTTTCCGCGACCGTTTGGTGGACTACGTGATGCCGGACACGATCTGGTCCGGGGGCATCTCGGAGTTGAAGCGGATCGCCTCGATGGCCGAGTCGCACTACATCCCGATCTCGCCGCACGCCGTGCCATCCGGCCCGCTGGCTCTCATCGCGGCGGCGCACACGATGAGCTCCGTGCCTAATTTCTACCGGCAGGAGCACGGGATGCGCGCCATCCCGCTCCAGAACGCTCTGCTGTCCGAGCCGATGGACATCTCTGACGGCGTGATCCGGTTGAACGGCAAGCCGGGACTCGGGTACGAGATGAACGAGGAAGAACTGCTGGCGCGGGCGGTATGACGGGTTCGAGAGAAAGATAGGACGAAGTGGCGACGGAAATCAAATCGGTTGCTGGCCTACTGAAAATGTATAATAACTGCAATGATCCAGTACGGTCATACTTTGAACACTTACCGAGTTTATTGGCCCAATTTCCACTTGAAGTTGCTCTCGCATACGCCTTTTCTCGATTGGAATTGGGTCAAAACCGGGCCTTATATGCCGGTGTGATCAAACTACATCGCGTCAACGCCGATGTAGCGACGAATGTGATAAACACTCATCACATGACTCGAAAAGAATTCGTACAGTTGTACAAAACCGTGTTCGGATTCAGCATGAGAGAGAGTGCTTTGAACGCTCTAGGTACTGCCGAATCGACTCGGGACACCATCATGCATGGGAAGTCCACAACTTCAGCGAAGATCAGAAACGCTCTAGCCGGAGTATTGGAGTACGCCGAAGCGATGAATAACCAACTTTATCAACGCTGCGAAATACGCCCTTATGGCGATCTTCGAGGTATTACAGGGCGTGCGAAAAAACATGACAAACGTACGTCGAGCTTCGTCCTAAAAGGCATGGGGTTCACAGGATCGGTTATGGCGACGTGAACCGTGGGCAGCGGTAGGGCAAGACATGAACCAGGGCTACATTCCCCCATCGCACGAGCCGGAGGGCCGCGACCCGTTCAAGATTGTCCGGCGATCCCGACGACCGGTGTGGTTGAACCTCGCCTTACTCGTTCTTGTCTTACTGGTCGTGTACCTGGTTTTTTACGCCGGGGGAGACGACGAATCCCCGAACCTTCCAGACGCTTCGGGCACGCCCGGAGACCAGGGGCGTGAAACGCCGCTACGAGAAGAGTTCGACGTCATCCCGCCGACACCGGGTCATCCCGCCGACACCGGCTCCCAGGTAGGTATTCCGAGGCCGGAAGCCGAAGCGCTTGCATAGCCTGTCTCCGTGAATCCTCCGGGCTGCACCGTTCGGGGTCTGCCCCTGGCCGCACAATAGTGTTTCGCACCCCGCAAGCAGCCCCCGGGGAGTACCCTCTGCGGCGACAACAGCGCGCAGACCGCATCGACCCCTCAGTCCCCAGAATTCACGTATGGAGCACTGATGAAGATCACAAAAATTACCCCCTATCTCGTCGAGAACGACACCCGGAGTGGCGCAAACCTCCGGCTCGGTTGGAACTGGCTCTTCGTCAAGGTCGATACCGACGCAGGGATCTCCGGCTGGGGTGAATGCGGGATCCAGGCTCGGGGCAGCGGTCCCGCCATGGTCGCTGCCGTGCGACTCGTCTCGGAAGGACTGATCGGCGAGAACGCCGCCGACATTGAGCGTATCTGGCACAAGGTTTACCGGCAGTTCAGCTATCTCGGATCAAGGGGTTTTGGCACAAGCCTCGCCGCCGGATTTGACGTGGCGTTATGGGACATCAAGGGCAAGGCCGCGGGTATGCCGATTTACGACCTACTTGGCGGGCGATTCCGCGACCCCGTACGCATGTACTGCAACGTCTGGTTCCAGGGCTGCGCCACGCCGGAAGAGTACGCCGCGGCGGCGCAGAAGAACCTTATCGACATCGGCCACGAGGCCTGCAAACTCGACCCGTTCCGCGAGATGCTGCCCTACCACACCATGTACCAGGACGGCCAGATCAGCGAAGCCGGTGAGCAAGAGGGCTACGACATCGTCGCCGCCGTGCGCGAGGTAGTCGGACCCAAGTTCGAGATCCTGATCGACGCCCACGGCCACTACAACGTGCCGACCGCCATCCGCCTCGCCAACAACCTGTTCGAGCAGTCGAACATCGGCTGGTTCGAGGAGCCGCTGCCGCCGGAGGGTACGAAAGCTCTCAAACAGGTGCGCGAGAAGACCAACGCACCGATCTGCATCGGTGAGCGGCTCTACACACGCTGGGATTTCCTGCAGGTCTTCGAGAACGGACTTGCGGACTTCGTCATGCCGGACACGATCTGGACGGGTGGCATCTCGGAGGTCAAAAAGATCGCCACGATGGCCGAGGCTTACTACATCCCGATCGCCCCACACGTGGTGCCGGGCGGCCCGATCGAGTTAATCGCCGCCGCCCACGTCGTCAGCACCATCCCGAACTTCTACCGGCTGGAACACGCCCAGTCACTAATCCCGGCGCACAACGACCTGCTCCAGGAGCCATACGAAATCAAAGACGGCCACCTCTACCTGAACGACAAGCCCGGTCTCGGCTTTGAGCTGGACGAGGAGAAGGTCAAAGCCGCGTCTGTGGACGTGTAGGCCGGACGCGTTTGGGGGCGGGGCTTGCTCCGCCCCCAACGGTGGCCGCAACCCGGACAGCCACGGCCCAGGCTGGCCGGAACGGCCCCGGCGACTCGTTCACTATTGCGAGCCGGGGACGGTTTACTGGAAGGGATTCGGTACGATGAAAGTCTGCATCGTCGGAGCCTCAGGAAAGCTCGGGCGCTACATGGTGCAGCACGCGCTGGACCGAGGTTACGAGGTAGTCGGCGTTTGCCGCGAGAAAAGCGTGGACAAGCTCGAAGCCTTCAAGGACCGCATCACGGTCGTTCCGGGTGCGACGAACGACCGCGAGGTGATCAAAAACGCGGTCGCGGGATGTGACGGAGTACTGACGGTTCTGGCCCCCTGGGGAGTCCACCAGTACTCGTCAGGAACGGCCCGAGCGGTGCTCGACTACGCCCCCCAGGACGCCCGCCTCGTGTTTTCCTGTGGCTGGCACATCACGCTCGACGGACAGGACGTTTACTCACGCAAGTTCAAGGCGCTCGTCAAGGTCTTCGGCTGGGTCGGACGGCTTACCCGATTCGTGGAGCTCAGCGACCAGATTGAAGCGTGCCGGCAGGTGTTTGCCAGCGACACTCGGTGGACCGTCGTGCGCGGAAGCGACCTCGAAGAGGGCGAGAGCCAGGGTCTGCCCGTCTGGAGCCGCCATGTGGGCGACCCGATCCTCGAAAGCAACAAGACGCGCCGCGTGGACTTCGCCCTTTTCATGGTGGAAGCCCTCGGGAACGATGACCTCATCCACGAGGCTCCGGCGATAGTCGGCCGCCAGACACCCTCGGCCCTCGCGCACTCCGGCGACGCCGGGACGTAGTCCCATCCTGAGGCTCTCGCATCCTGAGGCTCTCGAAGGATCGACTCAACATGCCCGATCTCCCCCTCCGCGGGAGCGAGCCTGCCCCACACTTGATGCGGGGACCGGGTTGAGGGGGAGTTCGCCGTGACGAAGTATTGGCCCGGAGATCCTTCGCCTCGACTCAGGATTACAATCAGCGACCGCACCCTGAGGCACTCGAAGGGTCCGTCGAATGTGAGGAGAGGTCCGCAACCCGTCCCGGCAACAGCCCTCCGCTTCTGTATCATCCCAGACTTCGACCGACATTGCGCAAAGGCTACTGATGACTCAACCGAACATCATCCTGATCAACTGCGACGATCTCGGATACGGCGATCTCGGGGTTTACGGCTCGAAGATCAACAAGACGCCAGCGATAGACAGGATGGCCGCCGAAGGCATGCGGTTCACCGACTTCTACATGGCGTCGCCGGTCTGTTCGCCCTCCCGCGGGGCGATGATGACGGGCTGTTACCCGCCACGCATCAGCTTCGGCGATTTCGAAGGAAACTGGGTGCTCATGCCCGGCCAGGCGGTCGGTCTGAACCCAGATGAAACGACGATCGCCGGAGCGTTGAAAGACGTCGGATACACGACCAAGATCATCGGCAAGTGGCACTGCGGCGATCAGAGGGAGTTCCTACCAACCAATCACGGGTTCGACAGTTATTTCGGGCTGCCGTACAGCAACGACATGGGCCGGCAGATCGACGACCCGCACACGACCGATCCCGAGCGCATCGAGCGCCTTCGAGCCCGGCCGCCTCTACCCCTCATCCGGGATGAGGAAGTCGTGCAGGAACAGCCGGACCTGCGTGCGCTAACAGAACGTTACGCGGAAGAGGCCGTCCGCTTTATCCGCGACAACAAAGCCGGGCCGTTCTTCCTCTACTTCGCCCACATGTACGTCCATCTACCTCTCTACGCGCCCGACAGGTTTGTGAACGCCTCAGACAACGGCGATTACGGCGCATGTGTCGGAGGGGTGGACTGGGTTACCGAAGTCCTGATGGACGAGCTGAAACGGCAGGATCTGGACGAGAACACTCTCGTCATCTTCACAAGCGACAACGGTTCAAGGATGCAAGACCAGGGCGGGAGCAACGGCGCGCTGCGTGGCATCAAGGGCACCACATGGGAGGGTGGACAACGGGTCCCGTGCATCGTGCGCTGGCCCGGGAGGATTCCGGCTGGCGAGGTGCGGAGCGACATCGCTTCGTCTATCGATTTCCTGCCGACGATTACCGGAATCGCTGGGGCCAACATCCCTCGGGACACGATCATCGACGGCAAGGACATTTCGTCCCTCTTGTTCACGGCCGATGATGTCACGCCGCCACGGGACGAATTCTTCTACTACATGGGCAATCGGCTTGAAGCCGTGCGGAAGGGCAAGTGGAAGCTCCACGTCTCAAGGGAGCTGCGGCCAGACCAGCGGACCGGAGTAGTGACTCAGGAAGTGTTGGACGCCAACGCCAACACTATCCCGGGCCTGTTCGATCTCGAATCCGACATCGGCGAGACGACCAACGTCTACGACAACCATCCGGATGTCGTCGCAGAGCTATCGGCGTTGGCGGCCGCTTGCCGCGAGGACATCGGTGACGAGGCCACCGGAGTAGTCGGCAAAAACATCCGTCCCGCCGGGCGAGTCGACAACCCGGACACCCTCACGCATTACGACCCGGAGCACCCGTACATCTACGCCGAGTACGACAAGGCGGAGCGGGGCTAGGCGCCCCCCAGGGCCGGACGCTTTCGTGCGAACGTTTCAGCCCAGGTCCAATTGGGTCCGAGGGTCAACCCAGCCCCGCGAATCGATC
>JAQBUX010000186.1 GCA_027623795.1 Chloroflexota bacterium | reverse complement strand
CTCCGACATACCGACTCCCGAAGACGAGGTCGGGACTCCGTCCATCTGGATCACTTCCGACGCAAACAGCAGGTTCGAACCGACTCGATTATGCCATTTCCGCAAGTCGGTCAGATCGTCGCTTGCGGCTTCGTATCGCGCTTGTCGAGAGTCGGTTATGAAACTGACCAGAGGTTCCAACCGAGATGCCCCGCCAGACTCGAATCGGGCCACGGAGTCGGCCAGCTCAGCCTTCTTGTTGACGTATTGCTCCTTCCGGGCGGCAAACTCGTCCTTGTCGAGGATGCCCTCAATGTACGCGTCAAGCAGGCGGTCAAGTCGCTCCTGCATCCGGTCGAGTTCCGCCTTCTGACCGGCGACGACCTCCGCTTGCTTCGCTTCCTCGTCCCGCTTCCACATCTCGACTTCCGCGAGCATCTTGTCCGCCCAGTCCTCGGGAATGGAGGCCCGCCGGATGCTCTCGCGGAGCAGCTCGCCGAGTGCTTCCTCCCGCATGGTCTTTGTGGGACACGGCCCGCGACGGTGGCCGCAGTGGTAGTAGGTGTGCCCTTTCTTCTTCGTGGCCGTGACCATGCAGCCGCATTCGTGGCATTGGATCAGGCCGCGCAACGGGAAGGGGTGCTTCTTCGGGCGTCGGCGTCGGCCTCGTCGCTGACGCACAGCCTGGACACGCTTGAATAGCTCGCGTGTGATGAGGGGCGGGTGCTTGCCCTCGTACACTTCGCCGCTGAATCGGAAGATGCCGATATAGAACGTGTTGGCAAGGATGCTGTGGACTCTGCTCAACGAAAGCGGCTTGTCTCTGACGCCGACAAGCCCCCACTCCTTGACCATCCGTTTCATGTCCGCTCCGCTGTAGTCGCCCGTTGCGTAGGTCTCGAACATCCGGCGGACAAGCGGTGCGCGCTCCTGGTCGAAGACGATGGTCCGCGTCTGCGGATCGTTCATGTATCCTGGCGGCGGCATGTTCGGGTAGACACCGTCACGGAGCTTCTTGCGGATGCCACGACGGACCTGTTCCGACAAATGATCTATCTGGTACTTCGCAATCCCGAGGGCCAAGCTCAATACAAACTTGCCTTGAGGTGTGTTCTCGAACCAGAAGGACGGAAAGTTCAACGCTTGAAGCTTCTGCTTGTCGAGGTCATGCAAGAGTCTGCCGGCGTCCACACCGTTTCTCGATATGCGGTCCGGGTGCCACGCGAGCAGTCCGCCGACCTCGCCTGCTTCGATGGCTTCCATCATCGCATTGAACACAGGTCGCCCCGGTTCCTTGGCCGTCTGCGCTTCGATGTACTCACGTACGACCGTCAGCGATTCCTTCCGCGCATACTCCCGGAGCTCGTCAAGCTGCGAGTCGATGGACAGAACCTGTCGGCCCTCATCGTCCGTTGACTTCCGGGCATAGATGAAGAACTTCATGGCTTTCCCTCCTGTATCTGCGTGATTTCGTGGATGGTTTCCAGCAAGATGGGCACGCGTTCCTGGCTCGCGGAATCCGGCGGGATATGGCCGGGAAGGCATTGGATGAAGTCCGGCTCTGAGACCAAAGCCGAGAACTGATTAGCAAGGTAGTGCTGCAATGCATCAGGGCTCTGCGCGATCTCTTCCAACACCGCCGCCCTGCCATCAAGTACGGTGAGAATGTCTTCCAAATCGTGACTCCCGTAGTAGTCGTGTTCTCCCCGGTCAAAGAACGCCTCAAGTTTGGTTGCGATGAAGAAAGGAGCCGTGACGACGTTTGCTGTACAGCTCGCCGACAGCTCGATGGGCAGTGCGTGCGCGAGGGCCTCGGGGAACCACTTTGATGGCCAGTCGCTCGCCTCCCCGCTTGCAGCCATGACATCGACCATGATGCCATCAACAATCCACCGACACTTCGGCGCGCCCTGGGTCATGTCATGTTTGAAGCCGCTTGCTCGTAGCCGCTCCTCAAGCTTGCTGTATTCCAGACGCGTCAACACCTCCACAATCACGTCAACGTCCTTGGTTGGCCGCACTATGACTATGGACGTATCGTCTAGAAGCAAAGGAAGGACTGCGCCGCCGAGGAAAGCAAACTGCTCGTCGAGTGCCTGCAACTTCTCGGCAACGTGCGCCACTGATTCGATATTCACCACCCTCATCTTGACTCCAATCTCCCCCTGAGTTCTTCCTCCGCCAGTTTCCTTTCGCGTGCTCTCCCACCGCGTACTGCATCGACCAACACAAGGAGTTCGTATAGGCTGGCGTCTTCACGAGCGGCAGCCGGAACGCATCGGTAGAGCGGCTTGAACTCGTGGCCGCGAACGGTGCCGTCTGCGCACGGCCACACAGGGGGCAGGTCGTCCTTGCCGGACAGCCGATCCGAAAGGGGGGGCGCTGCATGTGCGGTGGGCAGACCTCTCGTTATGGTTCCTCTCGTCGGAGGGAAGGCGTACTTGAGACCATGAATCAGGAACTCCAATAGCGGCTTCCGTTTGACCTCCTTCGTGGAAGCGTCTATCAGGCCTGCCACAGCGGCACGCTTGACAGCTGCATGCACCTCGGACGGGCTCATGGAGAGCTTATAGGCAAGGGCGGAGTAGCTCGTTTCCTTGTCCGACACGAGCAGCTTGAGCACGACGACAATATCCTGCGGTTTCAAGTTCATAGACATACTGTATTCGCGAATCGCGAACGTTGCAACAAGAAAGGAGCGGCAAATCAGAACGCTGACCGCGCACCGACGGCATGCCCTCACCGAACACGTCTGCATCGGTCGACCTTCCCACCTTCAAAGCCTCCCCTCTCAGACACGTTCGGACGCGGGAAGCGAGGCAGACCTACAGCAAGACCGTTGGCAGCAAGGGTGCAAGGAAGGCGGTTCCCGGGGATGCTACGACCTTCGGCATCTGCTTCAAGTCCGTTGTGCGCGATTCTCGCGAGCCGTTTTCGTGACGCTTGGCAGGAAATGCCTCGTTTCGGCGTCTGGGCCGGGTCCGGGGCACTCGGCTACGATGGCCGGGACGATTGTCGCGGCGCTCAGGACGCCGCAAGGCGTCCACACAAGGGCGGCGGGTGGGTAAGTCTGAAAGGCGGCGGGATTCCGACAGCGGCAGACAGGACGGCCGACTTGCGCTGGGGCCAGGGGGCAGCGCGATCCGGGCGGCATGGCTGACGATAGCGGCTTGCGGCCGCCTCCCTGGGGGCGGCACTCGGTGCGTGGTTTCTGCGCCTGTGAAGACGCCACGCTCGGAGTTCCGCAGGGCCTGGTGGGCGGTGGGCGGGCATAGAAATGAAACGAAAAGGGGCGGCGATGTCGCCCCGGGGTGTGGCCGCGTGGGGAGTTCGCGAGCCGCCAAGGCCACACACCGGGACGGGATCGCCGCAGGGGCTTCCTTTCGCGCGTAGCGCGCCGGACCTGCTGTTTGCGTCGGAAGTGATCCAGATGGACGGAGTCCCGACCTCGTCTTCGGGAGTCGGTATGTCGGAGACCGTGACCGCGCACGCTGTGCGCGTGGGAGAGAAGTCGCAGGAACCGGACGGCCATGCCAAAGGACAGGCAAGCGCGTCCGTCCGGTCGATGGATGGACCTCGCGGCGGCTCTGCCGCACGCTCGGTCATGTCCAACCATCAGAATCACGCCGAAAACGGGACGTTTTCGGCGGTCGCTCGTCAGTCGCCGGAGTCTCAGCCTGCCCGACGAAGCCTTGGAGAAGTCGGGTCGGAGTTCTTCCCGATCCTTCCGGCGGACGTGTCCGCCGGTGACTCAGCCTTCCGCTTCCTCGGGTCGAAGACCGATCCGATCTTGCACGTCAGCTATCCGAGTCCTTGGAATGTCGTCGCCGATTTCGCCGCCAACAGCGGCGAAAATCGCAGAAATCAAAATTGGCGGTGTCTGCTCGCATTAGTTGGAACCGCCATCCTCGGCGTACAGTACAAGTAACCGGGTCACCGTTCAAGGTGATCCCGGCCGCGCGTTCCGGCCCGGTGAGGGACGGGACGCGCGCGGCAGATTCCGGCCAAGACACAGGACCCTCCGCGCTACGCGCGTCGGGTACTACCCAGGCTCCGGCCTGGCCGTCGCCGTGTACGGCCCTCGCGGGCTTCGCCCGCTCGGCTACCGCCGCTCCGGATCGGCTGCGCCGGTCCTACGCTATCCCCCGTTCACCGCGGCTGGTGAACCGATGCGCTTTCCATCCTCGACGCTTCGCGTCTCGCCCCATCCCGTGCTACGCGCCGCCTCCGCCACTGGCACAGAAGCAGCTAAACGATCTCGGCATCACCAACGTCATCAACGAGGTCGGCAGCTTCTGCGCCAGTGGCTCCGGCTCATGGCCCGCGCAACCGTAGTCGGTCATGCCAACGTTTCTTCCCCGCATTACCCTCCGGCCGTGTCATGCTCTCTGCGAACGTCACCGGTCATGCCAACGCTCATCGCCAAGTCCGGCACAGAGCACGCCACGGCCTCCGGGAAAGGTGTCGCTATCGCGACCTCAACGCTTCGCTCCTGTTGTACCCCCACGGCACTGCACCCCGAAAGCATTCGGGGTTCGTGCCGCGCCCCTTACCCCGCGCTGCTCACGGAACTTGCTTCCGTCTTCGTGCTGCGCAACTCCGCCGTGACAGGCAGAAGCCAAGTTCCGCGCCAGCTCCCCGTACGGAACGCCGCGATGCGGCGTGTTCGTTTCGTTGTCCCTTGCCGCCGAGGACGGCGGCCCCGACGGCGCAAGCGCCGCGTCACCCCGATCTTGCACCGGGCTTCCGTGGTGTCGGCCCGATGCAAGAGCGGGACGAATTCCTCGCTCTTCAGCAGGCTCCCCGCAGGCTTTCCAGCAGCAGCCAATCCGGGCCGGAGGCCCGGCTCAGCTCCCGCATTCGCGGGGCCTCTTCTACACCGCCGACAGAGGCGGCTCCTTCTTCCTCACGCGCGCAAGAGAAACAAGAGAGGTGGTGTCCGTGCCGCAGCACAGACCTTCATTATACGTACCCGCCCACCACCCATTGGCCCCTGCACGATTCCGAGCGTGTTGTCTTCTCGCGCACTGTGCGGCCAGAAAACGCACTCCGAATCGTGCCCCGAGGGAAGCGGCCAGATGCCGCCACGTCGCCCATGCCGCCCGGATCGCGATGCCTCTTCGGCCCTGCAAGCCGGCCGTCCTGCTGCGCCCTCCATAGCCTTCGGCGACGGAGGGTGCGCCGTGTCGTCATGTCGCCGCTTTTCAGAGTCAGTATCCCGCCCGCCACCCTTGACCGGACCCCGACCGCCTTTCAACCGGCTCGCCGCTTTGCGGAAATCCGGTTCAGAGGCGGTCCCCGAAGATCGGCCGAGATGTCGCCTCTGCTCAGGTCCGGGAATCCCGTGGATACCCGGCCCATCACAGCAGTCAACACTCCGCCGAAGAGACGCCAGACCTCCCCTGCCGCCCCACGCCGGATTTCTGACGCAATCCCGAGGAACGGGATCTGCCGTCAGAAAACCGGCGCACCATAGCACACAGCCCTGTTCCTCTCCCCACGAGGAACCCCCATGACGAATACCCCCGTATCTCACCCCCAGACGTTCCGAATGCACCGCTTTCGGCACACCGAAAACGGAGCACCCGAACGCCTGCCCGGTTTCTTGTCCCCGACAGCAGCGCGGCGGCGAGCACTCGCGGTCATACTCGAAAACGAGCATCACCGCGAGCCAGAGGATCTGGATGTCTTGGCACACTGTGCAGGCAACAGCCAGACCTCTGAACAGCGCGCCGCCACACAAGCCGTCCCCGAAGACCACCCCGGCCTGTCGGCCCCCGAAGGAAGGCACGCAGCCAGAAGCCGGATGCCTGTCCTCGCAAGCTCCGGGAGTCATCCTGCTTGTCGCTGCGTGCGACTCGTTTGGCGGCCGCATACCGTCTGCGTCGATCGTGCCACCGGACTCGTGGCCCTATCGCCCTTCCACGCTCCGGGTGTCCCGTTCGCCGCAGCCGGCATCCCGCCGCATTGTAGTGTATAGCCGCTGCTCGCCCTTGCGTATTCACTCCAGGTCAATCAGCTCAAAGGTGTGCGCGGAGCGCACCTT
>JAQBUX010000185.1 GCA_027623795.1 Chloroflexota bacterium | reverse complement strand
TCCGGACGTGATCGTCGGCGTCAAGGTCCGGCTTACCGAGGGGATCGTCGGCACAAACGACCTTGTCGCACTCGACCGGGCGATCGAGGCGGCCGGATATCTCGACAAACCGGTGATGATCCACATCGGAGGCACCAATCACGACCTGGAGGAGATACTCGGCCGTTTGCGCCGGGGCGATATCGTCACCCACAGCTTCACGGCCAACCCGCCGGGCATCATCACGGACGCCGGCGCCGTCCTACCTGCCGCTTTAGAGGCGCGCAGCCGGGGCGTCGTGTTCGATGTGGGGCACGGCGCGGGCAGTTTCGGTTTTCGGGTGGCGGAGGCGGCGCTCTCGCACGGGTTCGCCCCGTCCACGGTGTCGAGCGATGTCCACCGCTACAACGTCCGCGGACCCGTATACGACCTCGCCACGACCCTCTCCAAGTTCCTTCACCTTGGCCTCTCGCTCGACGAAGTTGTCCGCCTTGCGACCTCGGCGCCGGCGAGCGCGGTGGGGCGCGCCGACCAGTTCGGGACGCTTAAAGTCGGGGCCGAGGCGGATGTGAGCGTAATGCGACTGGAGGAAGGCAAGTTCAGGTTCACCGACGCCCCGGGCGACGTACGTATCGGAAATCGGCTGCTCACTCCTGTCGTGACCCTGCGGGCAGGCCGCCGGCACGCCCCGACATATACAGCACATCCCGATCTGCCTGTCGACGGCACACACCCGCAGACGGCGTGACGACCGTGACAACACCGGCGAACCTGCAGACCACGGGATCATCAAACGACAGCCCGGCCAATATCAGAGCGATCGAGGCGACCGGCATAGAGAAATCGTTCGGAAACGTCGCTGTCCTGCGGGGCCTCGATATGACCGTCCGGGACGGCGAGGCGGTGGCGATCTTTGGGGCGAACGGGGCCGGAAAGTCCACCCTGCTCAGGCTACTATCGACCCTCGCCCGGCCGGACCATGGCTCAATTTCGATCTACGGGCGAGACATGGCGCAAGGGTCGGAGACTGCACGTCTTTCACTCGGCGCCGTCCTCCACTCGCCGATGCTGTACGGCGACATGACAATCCAGGAAAATTTGACGTTTTTCGGCCGGATGTTCCGCATCCCGGAACTGGACGCCCGGGTCCATGAAGTCGCCGGACGTATGGGCCTCACGCGGCGGCTTGAACAGCGCGTACGCGAGTTGTCGCACGGGTACCAGAAGCGCGCAGCGCTGGCCCGGGCCCTCCTACACCGTCCCAGGATCCTCCTGCTCGACGAGGCCGAAACAGGGCTGGACGAGCCCGCGCGGAGGGTGCTCGATGGCGTTGTCGCAGAGCACCGTGGCGCGGGACACGCGGTCGTGATGACGACCCACTCGGTGGAGCGAGGGATCGCCGAGTCGGACCGGGTGCTCGTCCTTGCGGGCGGCCGTTTCGCACTGGACGAACCGTCTTCAGGTGTCACGCCCGCCGATGTGACCGGCCTTTACGCAGATCCCGGAGACGCCTGATGGCGCCAGCGCTGGCGACGATCTGGACCCTGGCCCGAAAAGACCTGCTGCTGGAGCTGCGCTCGCGCGACATCGTACTGGCGGTCGTGGTGTTCGCGTTGCTTGTGATCGCCATCTTCACCTTCGCGATCGAGCTTACGCCCTCGCGCTCCCGGGATGTCGGACCCGGGGTGTTATGGGCGGCGATCGCGTTTGCCGGGGTGCTCGGCATCAACCGATCGTTTGCGATCGAAGCTGAGCGCGACACGCTGGACGGGTTGATGCTCACGCCCGTCAGCCGCGAGTTGATCTTCTTCGGCAAAGTGCTGGGCAACTTCATCTTCATCACCGTTGCGGAGGTAGTGATATTCCCGGTGTTCGAGGCCTTGTTCAACATCAACGTGCTGCAGGTCGAGACGATCGCTATCGCACTTCTTGCGAGCGTCGGTTTTTCGGCCGTTGGGACGGTGTTCGCCGCGATGTCGGTCAGGGTGAGGTCACGGGAGATCATGCTGCCCCTGCTTTTCCTGCCGACCTCCGTCCCGCTAATCATGGCCGCCGTCGAGTCGACCTCCGAGGTGGTCAACGGAGGCAGCTGGTCAGACTTCAGCGAATGGCTGCAACTGGCGATCGCGTTCGACGTGATCTTCGTTATCGCCTCCGCCGTGCTTTTTCAGTTCGTACTGGAAGAGTGATCGGACGGCCTCTGTCCTTGATGCCCACGCGGCCGGGAGGTCAAACTGGGCTACCTCTTGCGGAGGCTCCGCACCACCGCGAGCCGAGGCTCTCGAAGCACATTCCTCACAAAATTTCGCCGGCGCGAGAGCGCGCTCGTGATAGACTGCACACAGTCCCGGCCGGTGCACGGCGGAGCAAATTGGATCAATGGTTGCCGTTCTACAAACACGTTGGATCTGGCCCGGTTTCACCGCGGCCCTGATGGCCCTCACCCTGTGGATGATCTTCCTCTGGGTGCCGACCGAGATTAACCAGGGCAACATCCAACGTTCTCTTTACTTCCATGTACCTGTCGCGTGGATCGCCATGGTCGCGATAATCCTGGTCGCGGTCGCAAGCGTCGCCTATCTGAAAACGCGCGACGAGAAGTGGGACCGGCTGGCCGTGGCTGGAGCCGAGACGGGCGTAATTTTCGCCGGACTCATGCTCATCACCGGGATGATCTGGGCGAAGCCGGTATGGGGCGTCTGGTGGACCGGCGAAGCCAAGCTCACCACCACCCTGATCCTGTTTTTCATATACGTCGCGTATCTGATGTTCCGCGCCTACTTCCCTCCCGGCGAACAACGCCGAAGGCTGGCCGCGATCATCGGACTTCTCGGTGCGATCGACACGCCGATCATCTACATCGGGGCCCAGCTCTGGGAACGCGCCCACCCCTCGGCCGTGGTCGGACCGCTTTCGGAGACCGACAGCAGCGTGGACGGCCCGATCGGGACGACGCTTATGGTCGCCGTACTGGCATTCTCGGTCCTGTTTTTCTACGTGGCGCGCGAACGGTATCGGCTGCGCAAACAAGAGGACGAGGTCGCTGAACTCAGACGCGCCGTATCTTTGCGACCCGCCAGCGCCGTGGCATCAGCCATGGGAACCGCCGGCGCGCTGGCCGGGAGCGCTGACTAGATGCAAAAACGCATCATTTCGCTCCTGGTTGTGGCCATCTTTCTCGCAATACCCGGTGTCGTGCTGGCTCAGGCCGGCGCAACGGTCAGGACGGTCACCGATGGCAACATCAATGGGGTGATAACACTTATCCAGGTAGATCAGGATACGAACCTGCTCGGCTTCGTACTCTCAACAAAGGATGGCGAATTCGTGGAGGTCTCGGTCGACGACTCCACGAGTTTCGGCCTTGAGAACGCGGCAGGAGACCGGTGGATTGCAGTACTCGGCGCAGACCCGGGCGAGGCGCTTCTGCGTATCCGGGATCAGAGGGAGCGGTTCTCGCCCATCACGGTGACGGTCGGGGACGGCGTCGCGATCACAGTCGTCGATCGCGAGCAGGGCGATCTCGAACAAAATCTGGGCTTCCTGTTCGCCATCTACCTCGTGACCTGGGCGGGCTTCTTCTTCTACATAGTTGTCGTGTCTCGCCGGCAGCGAAACCTCGCCCGCGAGATCAGGGTCCTCCGGGGCCAGATATTCGGCGTGCCCGCGACCGATGCCGGCCGGGCTTGATAGTTTGATAGAAGGTCAGAGATGAACAAGTACAACGACCCGATATCGGACGAGCAGCCTGAAGGCGGACCTCAGGAATCGTCCGCAACGGCGACGACGCTATTCACTCCAAGGATGAAGGTCGCGGTCGCCCTGACACTATTCGTCGGCGCGCTCGGCTATTTCGTGTTCACCACGTTCGACAACGCGACCGTCTACTACCTGTCGGTCTCCGAGATCGAGGCCGGGGGCCCGACAGAGCCCGACAGGTTTATCCGTATATCAGGAAAGCTTGTCGAAGACTCGTTCGTCCGGCAACCGAACGGGTTTGACGCCCTGTTCGAGGTTCAGGACGAAGCGGGCGACGTCCTCGCGGTGAACTACTCCGGCGAGATAGGCCAGGTGTTTTTCAACCCACACTCCGTGATCGACCTGGAGGGCCGGTACACGAACGAAGGCGTGTTCGTGACGGAGCATCTGGTCATCAAATGCCCGTCCAAGTTCCTGACTCAGGCGGAACGGGACGAGCTCGAGGGCGGGACCGGAGCGGCGCCATATCAGGTCGTGATCGGCGCCTGAATTGGGCGGAGCGATTGGGCTTCAGTCCAGACATTTCGCGCGGCAAAACGACGGCCGCTGCGATGCTATACTCCGAACGTAATGACTGATGGTCTGACACTCGCCGATCTGGTCCTCGCGGCCGGGGTGGCTTTCTTCCTCGGCTCCGTTCCGACGGCGTGGCTGGTGGCGCGCTCGCGCGGGGTCAATATTTTCAATGTCGGCACCCGCCAGGCCGGCGCCGCGAACGTCTACCGTGAGGTCGGCCGCACCGCAGCCATATTCGTCGGCGTGGTGGATGCCGCCAAAGGCGGCGTAGCGATTTTGATCGCTATCTGGGCGGGGCTGGAAGGTAGCTGGCTACTGTTGCCGGCGGTGGCGGCGATCCTGGGACACTGGAACTCGCCGATGACGCGGTTCCGTGGTGGTGACGGCGTAGCTACCGCGGTCGGCGTTCTGCTGATCATGTCACCCACAGGGCTGTTTGTGCCCGTTCTTCTGGGCGCATCAGTCACGCTCGTGCTGTCGAACTTCATGGAGCATCCGTCCCCTTGGGGCGGATTCGTTGGACTCACGACGATCGTCCTGTTCAGCTCTCTCGAGTTCACGGGTTTGAGCGCCATAACTGTGATCGGTGTGTTGGCCATCGCCGCCTCGATCTACCTTCACAGTTACATGTACCACCGGCGCAAGGTGGGAGCGTTCACGACGGTACTCATGGACGACGATCTCACAGACGCGCCGATCCCCCGGACGCAAAAGCCACAGGCTCCCGCCTGATCAGGGGATTGGTTACGCGGACGATCCGAGATACGTCCGTTTAAGGAGTAACAGGTCTCTCGAAGCCCCCCCCCGGGCACGAGATTACTTGGAGCGATTAATCCTGCGAATTCGCTCCATCGTGGATTCCGGGATCTGCATTTCCGGCGTCTCACGTAGAATGCCGACCGTCTGCGCCAACGATTTTAGCCAGCTGTCGCAATCCCGGCAGAGGCCCAGATGCTCCATGATCCGGGAATGCATCTCTTCCTCGCACTCTTCGTCGATGTAATCAGATCCGCTTGCGCGTACCTCATCGCAATCGAGTTCAGTGCTGGACTTGGATCCGCTCCCCCCTCTTCGGAACCTGGAAAACCAAGACCCACCTGACATCATGAACAATTTTCTCCGTCGACCTGCTAGCGCGAACTTGAAATACTCGTCGAGTCTATACAGCATGCCCGACTGGGCCGAGTTCACGGCATGTAATGTATAGGATAAGACTACGGTCCTAGTCGGAGATTCAACCGGGCGGCGCCTCCTGCTCGAAGAACCGAGTCCATCACAAGATTCCGTCCCCGTCGCAGTCGACGAACAGCCAATCAGAGCATTAAACACGTCATCTCAATCTCAGGCCGGTGCCTCCCCCCGTATGACCGAAGAAGAATTCGCTGACGTAGTCGAGAACTACACCGGCTTCGTCTACAACGTCGCTTATCGGATGATGAACTCGCCAGACGATGCCGACGACGTCGTACAGGACGCGTTCATCTCAGCGTACCGGGCCAAGGATCGGTTCCGCGGCGACGCCCAGGTGACTACCTGGCTCTACCGCATCGCGGTCAACGCGGCGCTGATGCGCATCCGCAAGGAGAAGCGTCGGGTTCAGATGACGGCTCCGGAAGACTCGTACCTGGAGCACAATGTCGCCGACTGGGAAGACACTCCGGACAAGGCCGCTCTGAACTCCGAACTCAGCCGTGAGATCAACGCTAAGATCGCCCTTCTCCCGGAGGATATGCGTACCGCAGTAGTGCTACGGGACGTTCAAGGTCTTTCAAACATTGAGGCGGCTGAGATCCTGGACATCTCCATCTCCGCGCTTAAGGCTCGTCTGCACCGCGGTCGTGTATCACTCCGGGACATGCTCAGCGACTACGTGAAAA
>JAQBUX010000184.1 GCA_027623795.1 Chloroflexota bacterium | reverse complement strand
CGCGCGCCGTGAATTCATTGTTGGAGAGGCACACCAAGACCATGAAACGATCACAGATGCTGAGGTGGACTATCCTGGTCGCACTCCTTTCTGGATCCCCCCTCTCGCACGGCGCCGAATTGAAGTCGTACGCCTTCACGAACGAGTTCATTTACACCTTGTCCAACCCGGAGTTGATCGAAGTCGACGAGGGCGTTGCGCGTCTCATCAAGCAGCCTGAGATTCGGAGCGTCTCCCTGATCGACGAGTATAGTACCAACGTTACTCGCGTGACCGATGCACTCGGAGTCGACACCGTCATGCAGCTCGTAAGGTCAGGCGGCCAATTCCAGGCCCCTGGCGAATTCATATCGCGCGTGCAAGACGGTGGCAACGGAAACGTGTGGAAGGTGTTGACCGCCAAGATCGGCAACGCGGATTTCGTGACGGACAGCTCGCAGGTCGCGCACTATCCGCTCGATAACGATGCTGTTCTCGATGAGATCAGTAAGACCAGTGGCAACACGTTCGGAACCACGTCCTGGCCTACAGACGCGATACGTGGAAGCCACTCGCTATCGCTAGACAACGGCAACGGCGGCGCGAATCTCGCGAACAGTGCCCTTTTGAATGGAGTCGGAGCTTTTACCTTGAGCTGCTGGGTCAAAATTCGCTCGCACTCCTCAAAGGCGGGCTTCGCGACGTTCAGGGCGAACGGACTGACAACTGGGCTAGCGCAATTCACATCGGGTCAGCTCTATTTTTGGGTCGGATCGCAATCTGCGCGCACGGCCTCTCCCATGGCCTTGAATGCGTGGACCTTCCTGGCTGGGACCTGGATCTCCGGGAGCGGGAGACTCGACTTGTATGTTAATGGCGTCAGAGTTGCTGTAGACAGTGCTCAGACAATTCCACTGGTGATGAACGCAACTTTCCAGCTGGGCAGTCCGACATTTGACGGAACCCTGCGAGCTGACTGTTCAATGGACGACGTTCGCATCTTCAATCGCCAGCTGGCGGCAGACGAGATCGCGGCGCTATACCTGTCGCCGCCCGGCCCGATGAAGTTCCGTGCGCGATCGAGCGCGACGACGAACTTTGCGTCCCTGTTCGTTGGACCTGACGGAACGACGAACTCAGCCTACGCGGGCGCGAATTCGGAAGTGGTTTCGAGTGCCGATTTCGACCCCACGCACCGCTATGCACAGTACAAACTCACTATGTTGACATCGACGGACAGCCAAGAGACACCGACGTTGGACGCCGCTGGGTTCATCGGTACGCGACGTGACGGTGTCGACAATACCCTTTTGGAGTTCAGCGAGGGTACCGCCGTTGGGAATATCGAATTGAGTCCCGTCGAGCAGGACACGCCGTTTCTCGGATTGGCGAGACGGTCACACGGCGGCTTCAATACCCATGGTCGATTCACGTCGGCCCCGATTGACTTCGGGGTGACGGCCCCACAATTCGACCGGATCTCGTGGGGTCTGGGGAATCAACTCAGCGCCACAATCGTCGGACTACGCTGGTTGGGCCAGATGAACAACACCCTGTCGGACTCCACGGGGCAGGGACCTACAGGAGTCGGAACGGACTTCGAGTTCACAGCCCTCGCCAAGGGTGGGACCGGCGCGGGTCGGTTTAACGGCGTATCCAGCTCGGTTTTGATCGGGAGCCTCGGGTCCTCAATTCAGACGATCGAGTTCTGGGTCCAGACCGATCAGGCTGACGCGGGAATCATTGAGCTTGTTAACAACTCGACGTACATCGCCATCTCCGGTCGCGATATCATCACCTCGGGAATTACGAACCCCAGAATTTTCGTCAATGGGAGACGCACCCATCCTCGTCTATTGCCCGGGTGGTGCCATGTCGTCGTGGTTACGGCTACCGCGCTGAATGCCCCGACCGTTAATCTGGGTGAGGCCAATAATTCCTACTTGAGGGGATTTCTGGATGACGTGGCGTTTTACCAGAACCGCGAACTCGAGGAGGAGGTCATCAAGGAGCATTTCGTCAATGGGCGAGGCGACATTGCCGGCGAAGTCAAGTTCCAGGTACGCTCCGGGGCCTCGATTCCCATTACGAACGCATGGCTCGGACAGACCGGCGTGGGATCATTCTTTTCCGGCGGCGAGAGCGGATCGGCACTGGGTATTGTTCCCCGGCAGCGCTACTTCCAGTATCGTGCACACCTCGCTGGCGATGGCAACGGGACGCCGCTCGTCGGCCGCGTGACGGTCGATTCCGACGTCACCACCGTGGTCCATTCCGCTGCGAGCGACTACCTGGCCGGGGAGTTCGACGGGAAGCGCGTGGTTTTCTACGGTGATGAGATCAAACGCAGAGATTTGTCTGCACTCGGACCTCGTAACATTCGACCTGCGTCGGCCGTGACGCTTGCCGCGCTGTGGCATCTGGACGACGCGCAGTGGCTGGGACCGGGAGCCGTCACCGATGAGATCGGCGGCAATAATGGTTCTCCGAACGGCAACGCAACCCCGGTCACCGACTCCATTTCAGGGTCTCGATGCGGCATTTTCGACGGCAGCGGAGATTACATCAACGCGCCCCCGATCGATACGGGGGGTGGGAATTTCACCGTATCCGCATGGATCCGAACGCCGTCCAGCACGCGCGGTGCGGTTGTGTCCACCTTCTCGGGCGGTAGTCCTTACTTCTCTCTCGAGGTCAACAGCGACGGCGCGGCGCAGGTCACTGGCGCGGCGTCGTTCAGGGTGAGTGACGGGACGACCACGGCAACGGCGCAGGGACCACAGCTTCGCCTGAGCGACAACCAGTGGCACTATCTCGTGGGCATGCGCCAGGGACCGCATCTCCATCTTTTTGTCGATGGGGAACGTGTCGCCAGCGCTGTCGTGGGACCGGGATTCGGAACGGGCGGGAATGGCCCGGTGTTTATCGGGAAACGAGGCAGCGATACGGTCTACTTGGCCGGTCGCGTGGACGAGGTCGCAATATATGCGGTCGACGATGCGCTGACCTATGGAGAGGTCGGCGATACGATGGCGGGCGGATACGAGACCCGCAATGTAAACGGGTCGCTGATTTCGGAGGTGTTTGATGCCACCAAACCCGCGATCTGGAGCGATCTCTACTGGGGCGGCAACGGATCCTTTGGCCAGGGACTATCTGCGGGCAACGCCCCGGAGGCGATCGACAGCGAGGAGGCGTTTCTCGCGCATCTCTGGCACATGGAGAATTCATGGGGCGACGACGTAAAGATCGGCCAGGTTGCCGGGACACCGTTCGGATCCGTAGGCTTTGACGCCGCGGATCCTGGAGTGGGTGCAAGGGCCGGATCGTTCACCGGAGGCAGGGTAGAGTTTGGAAGCGTGGGAACTGGAATTCGAACCGTTGAGTTCTGGGTTAAGGACCCGGGCGCAAATAATGGAATTCTTGAGCTGAACGCTTCGGCGCGGATCGCTGTCACGAGTGGCAGGATCTCCACAACCGGAATCACGGTCGACTCCGTCTTCGTGAACGGCAGGAAGTCGCCGGACCTGATCTCCGGGTGGAACCACGTCGTGGTCGTTTCCTCAATCGATATCAGTGCAAGCGCGTTTAAGATCGGCATTGCAAACGGCATCAGTCTGATCGGTCTGATGGACGAACTGGCGTTGTACACGCGACAGATGGATCAATCTGAAGCGCGCCGGCACTATTTCGATCAACTGGGGCACTTCGGGCTTATAGGATTGTGGTCCCTCGAGGAGCCCGCCGGGACCAACCTGGTATCGGATGCAACCGGGCAGCAGGCGGATGGAACGATAGCGGGGGCGACACTCGGAAACGGTGGAAGATATGGTTTCGCCGCGCGATTTGACGGAACAGGCGACCGCATCATCATCCCCGATTCGGCCTCCTTCGACAATGCGTACCTGACCGTGTCGGCCTGGGTCGACGTGGATAATGTCGGGGACCGGATCGTTTTCGATAAACGCGACTCGGACAGTGATGGATATGCCCTCGGCGTGGACGGCAGTGGCCGGCCCTATTTCATCATCAACAACGTGCGGGCAACGGCTCCGCTTCCAATACTCAGTAGCTTCCGCACTCTGACGCCGCTTCCCTCGGGACCCTTTGTCCACCTGGCGGGCACATACGACGGCACGAATATACGGGTCTATGTCGACGGTCAGATTAAGGATGAAAGCGTCCTTGTGGGGGTCACCGTCGACACCACGGGCGATGCGAAGATTGGGACCGCACATGACAATTCGCGAGTATTTGACGGCCTCATCGACGATGTCGCGCTCTACAGGCGCGCACTGCAGGGCATGGAGATCTTCGATATCTACGCCGCGGGCGTTGTGACACTGCGGTTCCAGGCACGTTCCGGAAATTCGCTTCCGCTGACCGGGCCGTTCGTCGGCAAGGATGGTACCGCCGCAAGTTACTTCACAGAAGCGTCGGAAAACATTCTGACGGCCGCGATTCCGCGGGGACAGTATTTTCAGTTCAAGGCCGAATTCAACAGTGCCGACTACCGCGTCACGCCGCGCCTGCAAGGTGTCTACGTTGATATCTCGGCGTTTCCGGACAGCGTTCCCACGATCGAGAATACGATTCCGCAGCAGTTTTTCGGAAACACACTTGGATTCACGCAGGCGCTCCGGTTTATTGAGGGCGATGCAGCGGTGGAGTACCAGGTCACCGGCGACGCCACCAATTGGTACTACTACGACACGGGTGACGGCGTCTGGACGAACGCCCCCGGACTGGGTTTCGGGCTGGATACCAGTCCGTGGAACATGGTCAATGATCACATCTTTGAGTTCTTCCAGCAGCTCTATCCGAAGACAGGCGGCGACTTCAGGTTCAAGGCGCATCTCTTCTCGGACGGTGATGACCAGGTGGAGATCGAACAGCTCGACTTTGCGTATTCCGCGGGCCGTTTGGCGGTCACGTTCCCCAACGGAGACGAGGTGGGGAATGATGCCCTGCTGATTGGTGTCGACTACAACATCACATGGGAATCGGCCGGGGTCGTGAGCGGCAACCTCACGATTGAATACTCTGATAACGGAGGCACGAACTGGACGGGGATCGCAACTGGATGGCCCAACTCGGGCGTCTATTCCAACTGGACCATTCCCGGTGGCGCCGATGTGGGATTCAACAACGCACAGATGCTGATCCGGATCACCGACGCTTCTGATACGACCGTCTCGGATGTTTCGGACAGTAACTTCGAGATCCGCTGGGAGTTTCAGATCGTCGAACCCAACGGCGGAGAGAAGTGGTACATCGGGACGACCACGGACATCGTGTGGGATGCCGCCCTGAACCTTGCCCAGGTCCGTCTGAATCTCCTCGACTTTGCCGATACGAATAACGTGATTACCAACCTCGTCGCCGGGTTCGCTCCGAGCCTCGGGCCAGCTCGCGGCATAAAGTTTGCGTGGAACATTCCGACCGACGAGCCGGGAATACTTTCAGAGAACGCAAAGATACTGATTCGACAGTTGCCCAACACGGGAAACGATCTCTCGGATGCGTATTTCACGCTGGCCGGAGTCTTTATCAGTGACCCCGAGAATTCAGATGCGCTGAAAGTGCGCGAGCCATTTGATATCGAGTGGAAATCCTCGGGCGCCGGCTCGAATGTGACGATTGAGGTGTCTCGCAACGGCGTTGCAGGGCCGTACGAGATAATCGCCACCAACGTACCCAACGTTACCGGAACAAATTCGTTCCTCTGGGATGTCGACGTCGAGCCGTCCACGGGCGCCGTGATTCGGGTCACATCCGACAGTGACGCGCTTGTACTCGGCCTATCGGAACTCTTCGTGCTCGCCGATATCAACATTCTTGAACCGGTTACGCCGGATAGTTGGCTTCTCGGCACCACCAATACGATCAAGTGGCAGTCCGCCGGGGCGGGCCCGCTTGTCGATATATTCTGGACGACCAACCAGAATGCGGCCCTTCCGAACTGGATTCAGATTGCCGATGACTTCGTCAACCAGGATACGCCGATTACCAACGAGTTGGACTTCCTGGTCCCCCCGTTCCCCGGGGATTTTGCGGGTATACGGGTCGAGTCCGTACTGGATCCATCAAACCTGTTCGGCGTGTCGCGCTTCACCATCGGGGGTATACGCATCTCGAATCCGAACGGTAATGAGTTTCGCGAT
>JAQBUX010000183.1 GCA_027623795.1 Chloroflexota bacterium | reverse complement strand
ATGTTCGATACGGTCGCTGGCGATGATGCTACGTTTCCCGGGCATGACCTCAAAACGTCCGTGTCACATGCGCAAAGAATCCGGCGGAGTCATTGGAAAACAGCGTTCGTATCTGCGGATAGATCGCCATCAGGAGACGCGACGACCGGGCCGTTGACCCTTCAAATATCACGATGTTCTGGCCATGCCGGATCGTCTCGCCTGTTCTGAGATAACGTTCAACGCGTCCTCATTGCTAGCCGCCGCGTTGATATCTGCGAGTACCTCGTGCTTCCGAAGTCGCATCGTTTTCGCTCGCGAGATTCCAAAACGCTCAAACGCGATTTCGGCTAAGTCAGCTTTCCGAAGGCTTGGATCCTGGATAGCTCTCTTGATTTCCGTGCTCGTCATGCGGTCGAAGCGAACCAATTCGATTTGGCCAAGTTTTGGGCGCGATAGTATCGAGAGCGATCTTTCCTTACGTGCGGCCGTGAGGCTGGACCCGAGTTGATCAAGGGGTAACTTTGAAAGTGGCTTGAGAACCGCGACTAGGTCCGACAGGCCGTTTCGGAGAACAGGATTCCCTACGGTATCGTCGGCCGCCGCACGGGCAAGTGCGTTCAGGTACCCGATCAAGTCTCTAATCTTTGGGTTGTCATTGGGATCTCGTCGCGAATGTGACATTAGCCTCATAGCCCATCGATTCGGGATTTCAAAGCCGCTGTAAGTTGCTCGTATTGCCTATGAATTTCGCGTCCACCAATGTTTTGTTCGCCACTTAGGTCGTACACGGGCATGCTACGTGCGAGCGACGCAGGCACTCCCGTTCCTTGGACCACGTACGGACGCAGCAATCTGGTGTTCCACCGCCGCTGCAAGGAAGCCAAATGCTCGGTGTGGTCACTCGTGTAGCCAGAGCTCCCGCGAGGCGCAGTTTGAATACGTGTGACCACGAGAGCTACCAACACTGTGTCAGGGACGAACATCGGTCTGTCCGTTCCCATGGATGCCAACGCGTTGAGTCGCACGTCTATGCCTGATCTAACGATCTGTTCCAAGTGCGGCGCACCGCGCTCCATTACTGCTTCGGGGACGACCGGGATCACATATCCGTGGCTCGCCGCTACCGCGTTCTGCGCGACTATTTTTGTGGCTGGTGGGCAATCGAAAATGATGTAATCAAAATCATTATCGGCCCCCGTTTCCTCTAACCAGCGACATAACAATGTACGTTTGTCCCACTCGGATTGGATGGGATTGCCATGATGCGAAGCCGTAAGCTCGATTTCCGTGTCATCAAGATGCAAACTTGATGGCACTAACGCGAGCGTGCGGTATGGTTGTCGCCTGAGTGGGTTTCTGATTATCAGCTCGGGACCGGGAAACGTGGGCGTTTGTCCGATAAATGGCTTGAATACTTCGTCGATTGTCTGTGCCGCATCGACCGCAGTCTGCCAGCGACTGCCACCCAAGCAGACGATCGAAAGACTGCTCTGGTGATCCATGTCGATCAGCAGGACTCGAGCACCGTCGTGGTAGCGGGCAAGCCCAGCCGCAAAGTTGAATGCGAATGTGGTCTTGCCGACGCCACCTTTGAAGTTGATCACACTTATTCGCTTCGCCATTGCCCCTCCCGATCATTCCATGAATGACGGCGTCATTCCTAGTGAGTCCCCAATTTAGATTCGCGGTTGTTACCAGTGTTTATCATAGCGGATGGCGACAGCGCGCACACGTCAGCTCAAAATCGCCATGAAGCGATTGTCCGTGGCCGCACGGCTATACTGCGTTCAGTTGGATCTTGCCCTCAGCTAGCAATTCCTTTGGCAAACCTCCCCATGAACGGGACGCGACTATGCCTGAACAACCCCGACCGTTTACCGAAGATGACATCGACTCCATGCCGGTTCTCGTAAGACGGCGCATCGAGGCGATGGTGCTCGGCCCGATGATCCGCGCGTTCCAGGACGAGTTTGGGGAGCAGGAAGCGAACCGCGTGGCCCAGCGCGTCATCGAGGAGATCGCCCAAGACCAGGGTGCGGCGTTCGCTCAAAAGGCGGGCGGCAACGATATCCCGACCTACGTGGCGAGCAAGGGCGCATGGACGGCCAACAACGCGCTCGAGATCGACGTGCTGGAGATGGACGAGAAACGTTACGACTACAACGTGACTCGTTGCCGCTACGCCGAGATGTACCGGGAGCTTGGCATGCAGGACCTGGGCTTCATCTTTTCCTGCGGAAGGGACTTCAACTTCCCGCTCGGGTACAACAAGAACATGAAACTGACCCGTACGCAGACGATCATGCAGGGCGACAGCTTCTGCAATTTCCGCTACGAAATCGAGGAGAACGCCGGAAACGGGTAGTGGTTTTCGGCGAGTTATCCTGGGTCGAACCGCGGAACGCTACCAGACGAACGGTAGTGAGTGGTTCCCGCTGAAGCCAGCGATAGTGCCGCCGTTGGGAGTGTCGATCTGGCGGCTAAAGGCCCCGGCGCCGTCTCCTGTGTCGGCTTGGGGGAGGGCGGAATCTTCGCCTCCGCATGCCCCGAGCGACAACACGACGCCGATCAGGAAGAGGGTGGCCGGGCGGATGCCGAAATCGTAGCACCGGGGAAACCGTTTCTCGACGAGGCCATCTGGGCGTTCCGGCCAGTCACGATCGCGACTTTCCCGTTAAGCGAATGCACTACTTGAGAGAAAGGGGCAGGCTCACGCGCACTTAACTCGCGCGTGAGCCTGCCCCCCGTAGATCCGTAAACGGTCCCTCCGAGGAGGGGAGTTGCCTAAACGACCGGAGACGAACCTCCGTCCACGTTGATCGAGGCGCCCGTGATGTAGCTTGCGCGCTCACTCGCCAGGAAAGCGATCACGTCACCGGCCTCGCGCGCCTCGCCGACACGGCCGAGCGGCACGCGGCCGCCCATGTTTTCGTAAAACTTCTCCAGGGTGAGGCTGGAGTCCTCGGCGTGCGCTGCGTCCCAGCGGCGACGGTGCTGCCGGCTCTTGAGGACGCCGACACAGATCGTGTTGATCAGGATGTTGTCCGCTGCGTAATCCTTGGACATCGCCTTGGTGAGGGAGATTCCGGCGGCGCGTGAAAGAGAGGTCGGCAGCGATCCGCCCGCAGACGCCTTCCCGCCCGGCGTCGTTGTGTTGATGATGCGACCACCGCCGCGCTGTTTCATGTGCGGGAGCGCCGCGCGTGAGCAGTGGATGGCTCCGTACACCTTGATGCCGAGGTCCGTGTCCCAGGTCTCGTCCGTTACGTCCTCGAACTTGCCCGCGGCTGAAGTTCCGGCGTTGTTGACCAGGATGTCCAGCCCGCCCCACGTGCCGACGACCGTGTCGACCATGCTTTGGACCTGCGCCTCGTCGGTGACATCCGCCGCGATACCCATCACATCGTCGTTACCGGTCTCGGCCCTGATCTCTGCCGCTGCGATATCCAGATCAGCCTGGGTTCGCGACACGATCGCTACTTTGGCCCCTTCTTCGGCCATCGCAGTTGCAGCGGCCCTGCCGATTCCGTCGCTGCCGCCGGTGACGATTGCGACCTTACCCCTGAGTCCGAGATCCATAATTCCTGGGCCTCCGATGCCTGTTTCTGCCGGCAAAAACGCCGGCGTTTAGTTGACCTTATTTCTAAAGCTGGATTCCGATTGCGGGACGGCCGCATTATACGTCGGATTGCGAGGTCCCAACCGGGACGGAACCTTATCCAGTGTGGGGCTCGTCGCCGAGCCGGTACGACTCGTCGAGCAGATCGATTACGTAGCTGACTTTCGCGCCTTCACCCGCGCGTGCGAGCGCCTGCTCCATCTGGATCACGCAGCCCGGGTTCGCCGTCGCCACGACCTCCGCTCCGGAGGACACCACGTTGGCAGTCTTCCGCCTGCCCAACCTCAGCGACATCTCCTGCTCGATGAGCGAATAGCTGCCGGCCGAGCCACAACAGACCATCGACTCCTCCATCTCGACGAACTCGATCCCGGGGATCGCATTAAGCAGCCGCCGTGGCGGTTCTGTGATGCGCTGGGCGTGACCGAGGTGGCAGGAATCCTGGTAGGTGACCTTGAGGTTCCGGCCGTCTCTCGCAAGATTGCCTGTCGGCGGCTCGAAAGGTAGATCGGCGAGGAACTCGTGGATATCTTTCGTGCGTTCCGCGACCTCCGCCGCCTTCTCCGCGTATTCAGGGTCGTTGGCGAGCAGATCGTCATACTCCTTCATCGTGGAGCCGCAACCGGCCGCGGCGACGATGATGGCGTCGGTCTCGACTTCAAGAAAGGCGTCGATGTTCTTGCGCGCCATGTCACGCGCCGTGTCGCGTTCCCCTGCATGTGCGTTCAGCGCGCCGCAACAGCCCTGGCCCTCCGGCACATACACCTCGACGCCGTTTCGCACGAGGACGCGCGTCACGGCTTCCATCGTCGACGCGTGCGTGAGTCGCATCACGCAGCCGCCGAGGAGGGCGACCCGTGCGCGAATCTCGCCCTCCGGCCGCATGACCTGCCCGGACGTCACGAAGAACTTGTCGCTGAGTTTCGGCAGGTATTTTTCCAGCGACCCCCCCGGGGCCAGCTTTACGGCGCGGGTCTTCCGGGCGAACGTTTGCAGCCCGGACTTCTGATAGAAGCGAAAGAACCCGCCGATGCGGTCCAGCCGCCCGGCGTTCGGGAGGACGCTGTGGAATCCCAGATTGCGGGCCTGGCGTTCTTTGAACCCGCGACGGAAAACAAGCTCGACGTTCGCACGTGTCGCCTCCATCAGCCGGCCGTACGGCACGCCGGATGGGCAAACGACCTCACACGCCCTGCACTGAAGACACTTGTCCCAGTGGCCGACGATGGATTCGGTGATCTCGGCGCGGCCTTCTTCTACGGCCTTCATCAAGGCGATGCGGCCGCGGGGAGACTCAGCCTCCAGCCCTGTCTCAAGGTAGGTCGGGCACACCTGCAGGCAGAAACCGCAGTGCACACACTTGTACATGTCTTCAGGGGACGGGACGTACGGACCCCGGAAATTACTACGAGAATCGTTATCTCGGGCTGGCCGGGATGATTTTACGGACTCGGTCGTCAAGCTAAATCCTCCCGGCGAACCGGCCCGGGGAAAGATTCCCGTCCGGGTCGAACTGTTGCTTCATACGCCGCATCACGTCCAAAGGCGCGCCGATCTCTCCGAACACGTCGAGGTCGGCCTTCTGCTCTGTCGGGCATCGTTCGATCGTTAGTACGCCCCCGAGTTCCTCGGTCGCCTTTCGGGCCGAGCTGATCAAGCCCCGGGCCGGACCGGCATCCGTCAACCAATGGGCCTCGACAGTTCCAAATCCGACGTGCCCGACGATGTGGATTTCGTGCGGACCGGCCATATCGAGAAGCATGTTTACGAGGTCGAACGCTGATGACGGTTTTAGAGTCGATCTAACGGTGAGCATCGGGCTGGGCACCGGTTCCGTGGCGAGGGTCCATGCGGCCGCTTGCGCTTCATCATCGAGGACCGCATAGCCGTCGGCCATCGCTCCACCCAGTGTGGACGTCGTGTCGTTGACCTGGCGTTCCACCGTGGCCGGGCCGGAGGCGAGTCCCACGAGCAGCAAGACTGCACACCCGTCTGTATCCGTCGATGCGTCGCCCAATTGTCCAGAAATCTGTGTCGCCAGCAACGAGGCGTGGGAGGCGGCGCGCCAGCCGGCGATGATCGTGATGGCTTCCGGCATGAAGGCTCCGTTGATGATGCGCATACCTGCTCCGGCGGCCGACTCCACAGAGTCGAACCAGGCGGCGACGGTGCGACGGGCCAACGGGACCGGACCGATTTTGAAGGCGACGGTGGCGATGGCCCCGAGAGTGCCGAACGCTCCGATGTGGAGTCGCGCCATATCGTAGCCGGTCACGTTTTTGACCACGCCGCCGCCACTCTTGGTGACCGTGCCATCGGCCTGAACGACCGACATCCCGATGACGAGGTCGCGCACCCCGCCGTACGAGTTGCGCAGCGGACCGACGGCATTGGACGCCAATGCGCCGCCGATGGTCGTCGTATGCGGGAAGGGCGGGTCGAAGGCCAACCTCTGACCGTTTTTGCCCAACTCTTCCTGCAGTCTCCGGACGGTGATGCCCGCTTCGACAACGACAACGAGATCGGAGGGCCGGTAATCAACAATCCTGTCCA
>JAQBUX010000182.1 GCA_027623795.1 Chloroflexota bacterium | reverse complement strand
AAGGAGTAAAAAGGCAGTCCACCGCCGAAATGGGCGAACACGAACGCAACTTCGGGGAATGCGACGGCGAGCCCGAGCAAACGGTCGGGGGTCGTGGCGCCCTTCCCGGGGTAGGTGTGACCCACCGGTTCCGAGGCGTGAATCAGGACAGGCACCGCTGCCTCTTCCGCCAGGGCCATCAATCGACTTAGCCGGTCGGATTCTTCGGGCCTCCAGTCCTGCGTATCGGCATGCAACTCGCCGATCCCGCGTGCACCGAGGGTCAGGCAGCGCTCGGCCTCAGACAACGCAGCGTCGCCCCATCCAGGGTCCACGCTGCAGAACGGGACGATGCGACCGGGATTGTCGGCGGCGGCGGCGAGGATGTAGTCGTTGGAAAGGCGGGCCGCGTCCGGATCGGTCCAGCCGTATCCGAGCGCGACCGACACGTCGACGCCCGCCCCATCCATCTCAGTGATGAGCTCCTGGACAGGAGCGCTCAGCGCGGCCGTGCCGTCGAACAACGCCGCAAATGTGCGATCAGACCGGAGCCAACGATCACGTTCGTCGCGAAACGCGTCGGGAAGTATGTGCGTGTGGGAGTCCAGGATCACGGCGTTATTACAGTCGGTGGACGGTTAGACCGTTGCTATACTTTTCGTACGTATCACGGGATGGCGCCTGTGCTTCAAATGATCACGCGCCACTCTACCCGACGTCCAGCCACGGAGGCCCGATGGCGACCATCACAGAATCCCCGGTAGTCCCGCACGCCGCGCCCAAGATGGGCGTGGTAGCCGCCCTTTACACGACGCCGGAGACGGTGATCGAAGACTACGGCCGGTTGTTAAATCTCGCCAACTACCGGGACGCGCTCGCGCCGGATACGCAGACGCTGCTCAAGATCAACCTTTCGTGGCAGCACTACTACCCCGCTTGCTCGACGACCCCGTGGCAGATGGACGGGGTAATCAAGCAGCTCCAGGCTGATGGTATTACGGACTTGATGGCCGCCCACAACGGGACGGTCGTGGTCGATCCATTCGAAGGGGAGGTGCGGAACAAGCACAAGGTTGTCGAAGAAAAGTACGGAATCCCGAGCATCACGCTCGATGTGCCGCCGAACCGCTGGGTTCCGTACAAGCCGAAGGGCGAGATGCTCGTCCTGAACGACGTTTACCCGGACGGCCTGTTCATACCGGAGACCTTCGCCGGTAAAAACATCATCCACTTCCCGACGGTCAAGACGCACGTCTTCACCCAGATGACCGGGGCGATGAAGAACGCCTTCGGGGGCTTGCTGCACCGCAACCGCCACTGGACGCACTCGGTGATCCACGAAACGCTCGTCGACCTCCTTACCATCCAGAAGGAGATCCATCCGGGGATATTCGCCGTGATGGACGGGACATTCGCCGGCGATGGGCCGGGGCCGCGCGCCATGCGGTGGCACGAGAAGAACGTCATCCTGGCGAGCGCTGACCAGGTCGCGATCGACGCCATGGCCGCGAAGATGATGGGCTTCGACCCGATGTCGCTACCGAAGATCAGACTTGCGCACGAGCGCGGATTGGGCGTCGGCAACCCTTCAGAAATCGAGATCGTTGGCGACGACGTTTCGAACGTGAACTGGCACTTTGCTGGCAAGCAGAGCACTTTCGCAAGCCGCGGACAGAAGTTGATCTACCACGGCCCGCTAAAGCCGCTGGAGCGCATTCTGTTACGGAGCTTTATCGCGCCATGGGCCTTTTTCGCCTCGAACGTGTATCACAACTCGTTCTGGCTGCGGTTCATTGGCCGTAAGCGCGTGAAGGCAGCGATGCAGACGGGATGGGGCCGGCTGTTTCAGAGCTACTAGACAGTCTGCTTTCCGTGTGGCGGCGTGGGTCGCCCCGCCCTTCGAGAGCCTCAGGGCGCGGGGCGTATTGCCATAGGGCCCCACGCGGCGTGATGGCTATCGGACGTTGTCGCGGGTCGACATCTGTCTGGCCCGCGAAGCTGTAGGGGCGGGGCTTGCTCCACCCGAGGGCGTATTGCCATACGGCCCCGCGCGGCGCGGTGGTTATCGGATGTTATTGCGGGTTGACGACTGTCTGGCCTGTGAAGCTGTAGGTGCGGAGCTTGCCCCGCCCGAGGGCGTATTGCCATACGGCCCTGCCCTTCGAGAGCCTCAGGGCACGGGCTCGTATTTGCCATACATCCCCGACCATCGATCCGGCCGCCCTCAGCCGCCCACGCGGCCGCCGCCGATCGACGCGTCGCCGCCGGTCAACAGTCGCCTGATGTCGTCTGCGTACTTGACCTCGGAGTCGTCCTCCGGTTCGTAGCCAAGCACGCGGCGTGCGCTCTCTAACGACCAGAAGGCGCGCGTGTTGCCGCTGATGCCGTACACAACGAGCCACGGAACACCGTGTTCGTTCTCGATGTCCGGCGTCTCGATGCTTCGGCGAACAAGCTGCCGCAGATCGCGCTCGCTCAGGTGTGCGCCGAGGTCCCGTTTGAACTCCATAAGGCCAGAGCCGCGTGTCTCGGTGCCTGACGAAGCGTTCTCGTAGCGAGACCCCGAGACATCTCGAGGCGCGCCTATCCGGATCTGCACGACCTCCAACTTCCGGCCGAACGCACCCGACGCGTAGGGGTATCCGAGCAGTTCGTATGCGGCTTTGGCCCAGCCGTAAAAGTTGTCAGAAACCGGGACCATGTCCGGCGACACGATCTCCATCCGCCTGTTGTGGATCAGGGCGCGTTCATACCAGTCAGCGGCGTGGTTGGAACTGGCCATGATTACGCGTGAAACGCCAGCGTCGTACGCCGAGCGATACACGTTGTTCGCCATCTGGACGTTTGAAAACTCGATGTCGAACCGGTCGATCTGACGAGGAGCCTCACCGCCGTTTGCACGGGCAGAGCTCTTGTATCCGAGGTGAATAACGGCATCGACGCCGTCAAACAGCTCTGCATACCGAGCGCGGTCGGGGTTCGCGAGATCGGCAACGATCACGTCCGGGACGGCGTTCCCGTCGCGGTTCCGATCAATCACGTCAACGAGCCGAAGGTCGTAGCGATCGCGGAACTCCGGCAGAAGTTGGGACGCCACGTAACCGGCGGCGCCGGTCAGGAGGACGGTCTGTTTATCGGGCAAGATCTAATTCCTTTGATAGGACGCCGGAAAACCGAGTCTCGGCGAGGTTGCGGAGTATCGGCCTGACCCAATCCCGGCCGTTACGCCCCTTCTTCCGGGTGCCCGTTCCCCCGCGGCCAGTCGTTTTGTGAGTACACGCCGAGGTCCCGACCCTGGTGGACGTGGACTATGAGCTCCTCCCGCTCGATCCCCACGGCGTCGATCAGGTCCTCGTCGATCATCTCAACAAGGTCCTGTATGGACTCCTGGGTCAGGCTCTCGGACACCACCAGGGTTGCGTGCACCACGGGCGCCGCGTAATGGATGTCCAACCGTCCGACGGGCGTGGCTTCCTCGATCACCGTGTAGCACTCTGAGTTGGGGGTGCGCGTCTCGCGCTGGAAGTAAAAACCCGGCATGGTTAGCTTCGCACCTGGCCATCGCCACGGACGACCCACTTGTAGGTGGTGATCTCCCGCAGACCGAGCGGTCCGCGGGCGTGTAGTCGGTCTGTGCTGATAGCGACCTCGGCCCCGAGTCCAAATTCGCCGCCGTCATGGAAATAGGTCGAGGCGTTTGAAAACACGGCGGCGGCGTCCACGGTAGACAGGAACCGCTCACTGACCGCCTCATCCTCGGCGACGATGGCCTCCGAATGGCCCGACCCGAAACGCTCAATGTGCTCAAAAGCATCGTCGATCGAGTCGACGACCTTCACCGATGCGACCAGCGCCAGAAACTCCTGCCCGTAATCGTCGTCGCCCGCCGCACGCAACATGGCGCTGCCGAGGGCGGGCTCAAGGATGGCGAGCGAGCGTCCGTCACATCGAAGCTCGACACCGCGGTCCGCCAGTTGCCTTGCGATCGGTGGCAGGTAGGTCGGCGCCACACCCTCATGGACCAGCAGGGTATCCAGCGCATTGCACACGCTGGGTCGCTGAGTCTTGGCGTTCACGACGATAGCCACAGCTTTTTCCAGGTCAGCCGACCTGTCTATATAGGTGTGGCAGACGCCGATCCCTCCGGTGATCGCGGGCACGCGCGCGTCTTCCCGGACGCGATTTATCAACGCCTCCCCGCCGCGGGGGATCAGGAGATCGATCAAGCCGCGGGCCTTCAACATCTCGTCGACAACCGCGTGATCGGTAGATTCGATGAACTGGATCGCATCGACCGGGAGGCCCGACGACGCCAGCGCATCGCGGGCGATTTGCGCCAGCATCGTGTTCGAGTTGATCGCCTCACGGCCGCCGCGGAGAACGACACTGTTCCCCGCTTTCAGACACAGGGCGGCGATATCGATCGTGACGTTCGGGCGGCTCTCGTAGATCACACCAATCACGCCGAGGGGGACGCGCACGCGCTCGATCTTAAGTCCGTTCGGTCGTGTGAATGACTCGATCCGTTCTCCCACCGGGTCGTCCAGCGATGCAACGTGCCGGACATCGGAGGCGATCTTCGCGATCCGGCCGGCGTCAAGCCTCAACCGGTCGACGATGTGATCGCCCAGCCCATCGGTTCCCGCGGCGGTGATGTCGCGTTTATTTGCGGCAACGATCTCGTCGGTGCGAGCCTCGAGAGAATCCGCCAGAGCGAACAGGAAATCGTTCTTACGGGCGGTATCGGCGGAGGCAAGCGTCCTGCCCGCAATTCGAGCCGCGGTCGCGAGCGCTCGCAACCCCTTGTCGGTGCTCGTGGTCATCTTCTCCTCGTCCTCCCCGGAAGCGCGGCGGTCGACCCGTCCGTCGGTTGCTGCTCGGGCTCGCCATCTGCGAGGGCCATGTTGCTGCGATGAACGATCTCCGGACCGTAACCATACCCAAGGATCGATGCAATCCGATCCGACCGGACCCCCTTGATTCGGTCGATCTCGTCCGAACGGTAGTTCGCGATGCCCCATGCCACGGCGGTTCCCGCGTGATCCAACACCGAAATGTTATCGCCCCGATCGAACGGTCCGTCGACCCGTATGACGCCCGCCGGCAACAGGCTGTTCCCACCGAACCTGACCGCTTTCGCCGCCCCGGAATCGATCGTGACGCTGCCCCTGCTGCTCGCCTTTCCGGTAAGGAGGAACCGCTTCCAGCCCTCGACGCGGTCGGTCGTGGGTTCGAACCGGGTTCCGATCATCTCTCCGTTTGCAATTCGCTGGATCACATCAGCGGTCCGCCCTGAGGCGATCACCGTGTACGCCCCGAAACGGGTCGCCATCCGTGCGGCCTCGACCTTGCTGCGCATGCCGCCCTGTCCGCGTCCGTCGCGTGCGTCCCCCGCCATCGCCTCGATCGCGTCGTCGATATGCTCGACCAACTCGATCCGTGTGGCGTTTGGGTCAACGTTGGGGTCGGCCGTGAATAGCCCTTCCTCATGTCCGAGCAGGATCAATCCATCGGCGTTGACCGCGTTGGCGATCGAGGCGGACAGACGGTCGTTGTCGCCAAACACATCGCCTTCCAGCTCCTCCACCGTCACGACGTCGTTCTCGTTAATGATCGGGACGGCGCCGATCTGCAGCACAGATTCAAGGGTGTTCCGCACGTTCAGATAACGCTGTCTGTTTGCGATGTCCGGACGGGAGATAAGCGCCTGCGCCACGGCGATGTCGTGCTTGGAAAAGAGTGAGTCGTAGGTGCGCATCAACTCGGGCATGCCCAACGCGGCGAGGACCTGCCTCCCGGGCACATCTCCGGAACGCGGTTGCTTGATCCCGGGACGTCGTTCGACCACCCTGCGGCCTCCGGCTACGGCCCCGGAGGTCACGAGGAGGACCTCGTAGCCCTCCCCGATCAGTGTCGCGATCTGGGCGACCAACTCTGACATGAGCCCGATATCGAGGTTTTCGCCGCCGCCCGTCAGCAGGTTTGTGCCGAGTTTGACGACCAGACGATCACGCCGGTCCTTGACGAGCGCGGACTCGCTGTCTTGTGCACTCATTGAGGAACCGTTCAGAGAGATTGTTGGACCGTTATGTGGCGCGCTGGCAATCGGTACGAGCCTGCGCCGGTCTTGGATTATACCGGCCCGTTGGCCCTAAACGACCGGACCAGATGTCGCCCGCGATGGC
>JAQBUX010000181.1 GCA_027623795.1 Chloroflexota bacterium | reverse complement strand
GTCGTTTGCGGCGCCGTGCTTGATCCAGGACGAACAGTCCCTCAGGGCGGCGAATCCGAGTCCGAGGACACGCGCACCGGTGGTCGTGTAGGCGATCTGGTAGAGGCGCCCTTTCTCAAAACCGCCCTCAAGCGAGACGTATTCAGGGTCAGCGACGTACGCCCCGTGGTCGTCGATGCGTCCAAATCGCCACCGGCCCCTTGGAATCACATCGCGGTGCAGGTCCGACATGTCCCTGACCGTCAAGACGGCGTCCTGTTGGTCCATATCGACCGCCGGGTACGGCCGATGGCCGCGATCGGAGAGCATCAAGCTGGCGACATCGACAGGTGACTGGAGTTGCGACCAGATTCGCCCGGTGATCGGCGAGCCGTCGGGGTTTGTCGCGTCCCGCGACCGCATGCCGATCAATCCGGCGATCGGCGGCAGATCGCTCTGCCAGCCGCACGAAACGACCGAGTAACCGTGGCGCATCAGGAAGCCGTTGCCGGGGTCGACCTCCGGGTTCGGGTCCTCGTCGTGGACACCGCCGAAAAGCGGCCGGTCGCCCAGGTTGAACATCGGAACAGACACACGGTTGCCGCGGTTTACCACGTCGAGCAGCATCCGGCGGTTTCCGCGCGACGGGTCGACCGGCGCGACGATCGCCAGGTCTGACTCGAACTCGACCAGCCCGTCGGCGTTACGCGGAGCGAGCCGGACGTCGGTGATGCGCTCGTTCGCCGGGTGCTCCGGGTCGATCGCGAATCTGAGTGTGCCCTTGATCTCTTCGTATGCGCCCGCGTCGCCGAACTCCCGGCCGCCCGCAACGGGCCTTCTGAGCGTGATGTCGAATGCGGTTACTGGCATGTGATGTCCTTTCATCTACTGGTCAGAGGCGGGTCAGCGTCCGGCGGCATAACCCAAACCTCGGTCGCGTCCGCGACATCAAGTTGTCATCCCGAGGCGCTGCGTAGGAACTCCCGCCACCTGTCATCCTGAACTTGATTTCGGATCCGTTCGAGCGCCTCTCTCCAGTCTCGGCCGCGAAAGGCGCCGCCGGGAACACCGGCCTCGGCGGTTAAGACGACACCGGCCGGGGAGAAACGCAGTCTGCGGATCTGCCCCGCGCTGGCGTGATTCAGCCGATCCTGAATCGAGTTCAGGATGACGTTGGATCGCGTACGGGATAGCAGGTTGAGTCATGCCCAAAACGATAGGGCAAGCTGCCCGCGTCTCCCTTCGTTACTCGCCCCTCCCGTTTGTGAACCAGTCCCATCGGACACCGGCCTGTTCGACTACGCGCTCGACGTCCTCTTCCAGCATGTAGCGATCGGCCACGAGCGCGACCGCCTTCTCTTTCACAAGCTGCAAGTAGTGATCCCTGGATGAGTAGCGTTCGGCGATCGAGGGTCGCCGGTCGCCGGTGGACTCCCGTTCCGCGGCTGTGCGGGCGAACGGAAGCGTGGAGCCTCTTGGCCCGCCGGTCAGGCCGATGATCTGGTCAGGCGCGCCGACATCCGGGTGCCTGAGGTTCCACGGCGTCGAGGTCGCAAGAGGGACCGACACATCCGGGTGCGTGATGCCGCCGATTTCGTTGCCGTCGTCGTCCACGTCGGACACCAGCGAACCGTAGGCCTCACCCGAAGACGGCGGAAGATTGAGCGTCCTGTCCCGGGTTGGATCGACGCCGAAATCGAGCCGTCGCGGCACCGGTATGTGCGCCGGAAACTTGACCGGAATGCCCTCGAACGCCCGCGCCAGCGAGGCCGCCGGCACAGCGCTTCCGTCGTCAACGCGTGGGTGCTTGCTCGGCGGCGGGGCCGTGCCGTCGCTGATCCACTCGTCCAATCGGACCAGTAAGGCCCGCATGAAAGGCGTGTAGTCCACCGAGTTCAGCAGGTTCTGGCCGCGCATCCCGTCTATCGCCTGCGTATCCGTGGGCGGCCAGATACCCGGGCCGTGCATCGTCGCCGAGAAGTGGTAGGAGCGCGTTGACGGGTGATCCTCAACGTCATTCTGCCCGGTCGGGTCCGTGTGTATGAGGGAGGCGTCGCCGCGCCAGTACTCGGCGCCCGTGTTCGTGAAAAACACCTTCGTGCCAGCCCCGCGCTCGGACATCCTGTCCAGTACGCCGCCGGACTCTTCAGACACCGGGTCCGTGGACGGCGCCGCTGTGAACGGGAACATCTGGGCGATCACGGACGGCAGGTCTTTCGACGGCTGGCCGAAGCGCTGATTGAACTCGCCACGCATGCCGCCCCCGACGTGCGGCAACACGCCCTCGAACACGTCGCGCCCCTGCTCGTCCCGGTTCAGGTCCATGTACACGTAGTGACGCAGGTATCGAGCGCTCTGTGAGACCCCGAAAGCGATCGCGTGGTCGATCTCACCTGCGGACGGGTTGCCGTCGTCTGCCGATCCGTACTTGAGGAAGGACACGGCGTCGCGCATAGAGAGGTAGCCGAGCCCCACGATCGGCGCGCCGATCGTGGTGTATGTGAGCTGGTACATCTTGCCGGGCTCGAACCCGTCGGCCATGTAGATGAATCCCGCGTCCTCGACCGGTTCACCGTGGTCCTCAAGCGCGAACTTCCACCGGTCACGCGGGATGAGTCGAGGTTCGAGGTCGGGCTGGTCCCGGATCGTGAGCAGGGCGTTCATTTCAAGCGTGTCCGCCGCCGGGTGCGGTGTGTGAAAACGGTCCGCGAGTCGTAGATGCCGGACCCGGGTCATCGGCTGGAACTGCGAAAAGATTCGACCCGTAAGCGGCATGCCGCGGTCGATGGCCTCGGGCGCGTACAACTTCATCCGGCCCGCGAGCCGCGGCGCATCCGGGGACCAGCCACACCACACGGCTGTGTAGCCATGCCGCATGAGAAAGCCGTTGCCGACCTCGGTCGGCGCGTCCACCCCGGCTACCGGCGCCGCATTCACGGCGCTGTTGAACTGGCCGAGCATCACCTTGTTGCCGCGGTTGAGAACGTCGTAGACGATCCGCCGCCTGCCCTTTGCGGGATCGGCGGGTCGCATGACGTGCAGGTCGGCTGCAAATTCGACCAGCCCATCAGAATTACGCGGCGCGAGGTCGATGTCGGTGATTCGTGTGTTGGCCTCGTGATCCGGGTCGACCGCGAAATGCAGGATTCCCCGCACCTCTTCGTACTGGCCCACGTCGCCGAACTCGCGGCCGTCGGCCAGCGGGCGGCGATTTGTGACATCGAAATGCGTGACGGCCAAACGGGACCTCCGGGAATTAGTTACTGGGTGACCAGGGCGCGGGAAGGGGAAGAATCATTTCGTGCGTTTTGGCCTGAAGTCGTTCAGAAGGCCGAAGCGCGGTTCCGTGTGAAGGCCAGAGTCTACCCCGTGCCACATCGACCGATCCACGTCAAAGAACGCGGCAGGTCCCGGCGGGCGTCGTATCATGCGCTCGACCCGGCCCGAATTCAGCCTCGATGTTGAATGACGGCATTGAAGCCGGCCGGGCGGTGGAACCAATCGCATATCAACACACGGAACTACGGAGCGGACCATGCCCACAAAGATGACCGGCAAGAAGGCGTTGCTGGAGATGCTCAAGGCTGAGGGCGTCGAGTACATATTCGGCAACCCCGGCACCAGCGAAGGGCCGATCATCGACGCTCTCGAGGACTACCCGGAGTTCAAATACATCCTTGCGCTCCAGGAAACCGTGGCGGTCGGCATGGGCGACGCATACGCGCGGGCGACCGGCCGCGCCGCCTTCGTGAGTCTCCACATTGACAGCGGCCTCGCCAACGGCATCAGCCTGATGCAGGACGCCTTCACGTCCGGCACGCCGATGGTCGTTACCTCTGCGAACTACGACACGCGCAAACTCGCCGAACGTAAAACTGATCTCGCCGACATGGTCCGCTCAGTTACCAAGTGGAGTGTGGAGCTAACGCACCCGGACCAGATTCCGAGCGTCTTTCGTCGCGCCTTTAACGAGGCCAACTCGCATCCGAAGGGACCGGTCTACGTCGGGTTGACCTCAAACGCGCTCGACGGCGAGGCGGAGATGAACATCATCCCGTCTTCGCAGGTGTACGACGCCGGCGGACCAGACCCGGCGGGCATCGCGCAAGCGGCCGAAATTCTGGCCGGATCTGAGCGCGGCATCATGATCATCGGCGACCGCGTGGGTGAAGAAGATGCGGTACAGGAGGCCGTCCAGATCGCGGAACTGCTCGGGTTGCCGGTCTACCAGGCGCCCGGCGCAAACGTTGGGTTTCCGACGGAACACCCACAGTTCATGGGCGCGCTCGCCCTGAGGCGGACCGAGCATCGCGAGGTCATCCGACGCGCAGACGCCGTGCTCGCCGTTGGCGCAGACATCTTCTCGGACCTTTTCTACTTCACCGACGTCCAGCTCCAAGACTCCACAAAGCTGATCCACATCGACCCGAGGCCGGGCGCTGTGGGACGCTCAGAGCCGACAGACGTCGGCATCCTGGCAAACCCGAAGCTCGCACTCCCCGCTCTGGCGAGCGCCGTCGATGGGATGCTTTCCGACGCACAACGGGAATCGATCGACGATCGACGGTCCGCCGTGGCCGAAGCGCGGGCTGCGGAGCGGGCGGCGTTCGAGGCCGCAGCTATGGAGAAGTGGGACCACAGCCCCATGACCCCCGCACGCATGATGTCGGCTCTCGCCGACGCGTTGCCAGACAACGCCGTGGTGCTGGACGATTCGATTAGCTCCAAGGCCGCGGTACGGCACTACGTTCAGGCGAAGAAGCCCGGGGACCTGATCGGCGGACGCGGCGGGGCGATCGGCTGGGGCATTGGGGCGACGATGGGAGCGCAGTGCGCGAACCCGGACCGGCCTGTCATCGGCATAATCGGAGACGGCAGTTCGATGATGTCCATCCAGGGTCTCTGGACCGCGGCGAACGACAACATCCCATGCGTCTTCGTGATCTGTAACAACGGGATGTATCGGGTGCTCAAGGTCAACATGAACATCTACAAAGAGGACGTCCTCAAGGAGACCGAGGCGGGAAGCAACTACCTGTACATGGACTTCCCGACGCCATTCGACGTAGCGGCGATAGCGAACAGCATGGGCGTACACGGCGAGCGGATCACAGAGCCCGGGCAGATCAAACCGGCTTTGGATCGGGCGTTGGCGTCCGGCAAACCGGCGCTCCTGGACATGGTGATCGACGGGTCGTTGTAAGAGGGCTGGCCCGGCATGGACCGTCCCGACACGGTAAAGATTCGCCCACACGCCTTGGGGGATCGTCCACCGTGACCTGAAGGCCGGGGGCGTCTGGTTAACTTCTGAATGCATAACCAGAATCGGTGACGTCGGGCTGGCCGCGTTCAGGATCGTTCACGTCTCACCCGCAAGAGAACGATGGTGGGTACCGCTGCTTACATATCGCCCGGGCGAGCGACCGGAGGGGCGATCACCTCGAAGGCCGACCTGTACTCGCTCGTGACGGTGCAGTACGAAATAGTGGCTCGTAGGCCGCCGCTCTTGGGGTGACGACGATATCGGCCATCATCGGCCAGCACATCGATACGCCGCCAGTAGTTCCGACATGGCGCAACGGCTCGCGCCCGCGTCCGTTTGAGGCAACTTGTTATGCGCTTGCTTGCCAAAGCCCGTCGGAGGCGCCGGGCAGCGCGCAGGACGCTTACGTAGCGCTCTACGCTATCGATCTGACGACGCGCTGCGAGACTGTGGAGTGCGACAGCACGACCCTCGACTCCCTCGCCGGAGGCGTGTGCGTGGGCCGCCGGTCAGAGTGGACCAGTTCAACGGTTCGTTGGAGGATGTGCTAGGGGGTAGCGGCAGGCTGGTCACGCTTGTCGGCGAACCCGGCGCGGGCAAGACTCCGATATGGGAAGATCTCGTCCCTGACGCCCGTGCCCCAATCCAGGCCGACCTTGGAGTTGAGATTGAGGAACTGTTGGGCACGGGCGCGACACTGGCACTCAGCGCGTACGAGATCGCCGGTGACCCTGAATTGCCGGGACTCACACCAACCGTGCCGAGCTTCGTAGTAGCTGATGTGAGCGGCGGCGGGCAGTTTCCACAGATCGTACGGCTTCGATAACCGGTGACCAGAACACAGTGCCCAACGCGGGGACGGCGGCGAGCCCGACGAAGATTGAACGCCCGGGAACAAAACAATCACCGTCGTCGTCTTTCCTCTTACCGAACTAGACGAAATGTCGAATGTAAG
>JAQBUX010000180.1 GCA_027623795.1 Chloroflexota bacterium | reverse complement strand
GCAGGGGTAGCCCGATGCAGCGACCTGCGCCTGTCATCTGCCGTTCTCCCGCTGGCGGTTCTGGACGCTTACGTGAGAAGCTAACCTGCGCCATGACTATCGACCCCGAGGGCACACGACCCAAAAACCCCGCCGCAAGCGCGCGCGGCGCAGAGCTGGCGTCCGACTTTACCGTCTCGCTGCACTACGATCGCCGGCTGTATCGGGAAGATATTCGCGCCTCTGTCGCGCATGCCCGGATGCTGAGCCGGCAGGGCATCATCGGCGAAGACGAATCCTCACAGATCATCGACGGGCTCGAAAAAGTCCGGGTCGAGATCGAGTCGGGCAGCTTCACGTGGAAGCCGGAGCTGGAGGACATCCACATGAACGTGGAGTCCCGGTTATTTGAGCTCGTGGGCGATGTCGCCGGACGGCTCCACACCGCACGATCACGGAACGACCAGGTATCCACCGACACACGCCTGTATATGCGACAGGCCTCCCTTGATACGGTTATCGCGTTGCGAAACCTTCAGACCGCGGTAGTGGCCGTAGCCGAGGCCAACATCGCGACCGTGATGCCCGGATACACACACCTCCAGCGAGCGCAACCCGTTCTGCTGGCGCACCATTTGCTCGCGTACTTCGAGATGTTCGAGCGGGACGCGATCCGTTTCGAGGCGGCGCGGGCGTCCGCAGACGTTCTCACCCTCGGCAACGGGGCGATGGCCGGCGTTCCCTACCCGATCGACCGGGATTTCGTTGCTCGGGAGCTTGGCTTCTCCGGCGTGACGGCCAACTCGATGGACGGCGTATCGGATCGGGACTTCGCCATCGAGTATTTGTCGTCCGCCGCCATCTGCGCGATGCACCTGTCGCGCATGGCGGAAGAGTTCGTGATCTGGTCGTCGGAAGAGTTCCGGTTTCTGTCTCTGCCTGACAACTACACGACCGGGTCCAGCATCATGCCCCAGAAGCGGAACCCTGATTTTGCGGAGCTCGCCCGCGGCAAGACGGGCCGGGTGTACGGCCACCTGTTTGCGATGCTTACGACGTTGAAAGGCCTTCCGCTGACCTACAACCGTGATCTCCAGGAAGACAAGGAAGGGTTGTTCGACACGGTCGATACGCTGCTTGCGACGCTGGACGTGACCGCCGGGATGCTCCACGGCGCACGGTTCAACTCGGACAGGATGCGGGACGCTGCGGAGTCCAGCTATGTTCTGGCGACAGACATTGCTGACTATCTGGTCGGCAAAGGCATGCCCTTCAGGGAGGCGCACATCATCGTGTCCAATCTGTCCGACCGGCTAATCTCCGAACGCCGGTTCTTTAAGGACCTGTCGGTCGACGAGTTCCGCACCGCATCGCCGCTTTTCGATGCGGACGTTCTCGACATCGGCGTGGACTCATCGATCGCGTCTCGAGACGTCCCCGGCGGCACGGCTCCGGGCAGGGTCAAGTCAGCGATCGCAGCTGCCCAAAAGAGCTTGCGGGCTCACGTGATGGAGGCCGGCCGGTGACGTCTGGAAACAAGAAACCGGAAGTGCGAATCGCCGCGTCAATCCTGGCGGCGGATTTTTCGCAACTGGGCCGGGAGATCAAGGCCCTGGACGACGGCGGATGCGATGAGATCCACTTCGACGTGATGGACGGTAATTTCGTGCCGAACATCTCGTTCGGCGCGCCGGTGCTTGAGTGGATTCGTCCGTTGACGAAGCTCCCGGTGGACGTTCACATGATGGTGCACGAGCCGGGGCGTTTCGTGGATGATTTTGCGCGCGTCGGCGCTGACTACTTCACCGTCCACGCCGAGGCGTGCGCACACCTGCACGCTACCGTGCAGTCCATCAAGCAGGCGGGGATGAAGGCAGGGGTCGCGTTGAATCCGGCAACCCCGGCTTCGGTGCTTGACGAGATCCTCCCCGATATCGACCGTGTACTCGTGATGACCGTTAATCCCGGCCGGGGCGGCCAACAGTTCATTACCGGTCAACTCGCGAAGATAGCGTCACTTTCGGAGCGACTTCCCTGGCGTGCGACTGGCGCTGATCTCGCGGTCGACGGCGGCGTCAAGGTCGATACTGCGCTTGCTTGTGCCGAGGCAGGCGCGTCGTTGCTAATCTCGGGAACCGGAATATTCAACCACCCGGACGGCGTTATCTCGGGGATCGCCGCACTTAGAGACGCGATAGCGTCCGCCAGCGACTGATCATGACAGGGAAGCGTGTGGACACAGGTACGACCGCGCTGGACCCCAGAATGTCGGGGGCGTGCGTCGGCCGTCAGGGCCTTCAGGTTCTCGGAGCAGGAAAAGCGCCTAGCGCTTTGCTTTCATCTCCGTCCGGAGGCAGCGGGTGCAGACGTACTCGTGGCTCTTTTCGCCATCAGGCGTCTTTCTGTGAACCAGATTCGGCTTGAACATGCGATTGGTCGCCCGCATCGAGTGGCTGCGGTTGTGCCCGAACATCGGACCCTTTCCGCAGAGGTTGCACTTGGCCATGTCTGAGAAACCCCGGTGATATCGACGCCTCGCCGCCTGAAACCGGCCGCGTACGTCACTTGATACCGTTTTTGGTGATTGGAAATATTCGGGAATTGGCTCGCGCCAGACATACAAGTTACCATCCGGCGATGGTCCGCGACAACATTTGGGAACCCGGCCGGGCCGGGTTCGGCACACCTGCTGCCCGCCGACCAAGCCGGGACCGTCGACCAGCACAGCCGTGAGAGGTCCCAAATTGACTCGATCTGATGCCGCCGGCGCCAGAACTCAGGACTGGATCGACGGAGTTGTTCTGTGCGCGCTTGTCGCAGCGGGCTCCCGCGCCGTCGATACGAACCGTGACCGGATCAACGCACTGAACGTATTTCCGGTGCCGGACGGCGACACCGGAACCAACATGAGCCTTACGTTGAAAACGATCGTCGAGGAGACGACGGTCCGGCCCGAGTTACACGTCGGAGAAGTAGCACAAAGAATGGCGCGAGCCGCTCTCCTTGCGGCGCGCGGGAACAGCGGCCTGATCTCCGCGCAGCTCTTTCGCGGGCTCGCCGATGCCGCCGCCGGGCGCGAGCGTATCTCCCCGTCCGAGTTCGCAGCGGGGATGCATGCCGGCGCCAGAGCCGCGTACGACTCTGTGCCAGACCCGCGTGAGGGCACGATGCTAACGGTGATGCGCGTCACGGCCGAGGCGGCCTCGGCCGCCGCCGAGTCTGGTGGTGACATAGCGGCGGTTCTGGAAGCGGCATCGGTCGCCGCTATAGAGGCCGTCGCATTCACGCCGACGCAACTCGACGTGTTGCGGGATGCGGGGGTGGTCGATTCAGGCGGTTACGGGTTGTCCGTGTTCCTGTCTGGCGCGCTCGAGCAGGCCCAGGGTCGCGGAAACGGCGCTTCAGAATTTTTGCCGCCATCGCCGATCGGCGTTGAAGGCGGCGGTCTCAGGATGGCCGGCGTGCGATCGGGATTTGTCGAGGCGGCGCAGGACACGGTCTATGGGTACTGCACGGTTTTTGTGATCGAAGGCGAGGGGCTGGAAGTGGTCGAGATCCGCGATCGGACAACGGAGTTTGGGGAGTCCGCAGTCGTCGCCGGGGATTCCGCTTTAGTCAAGATCCACGTACATCCACTGGACCCGGGTCCTGTGATCTCGTACGGCGCGGGACTTGGCACGTTGTCCGGGATCACGATCCTCAACATGGACGAACAAACCGCGGACTGGGCGGCCGGCCAACGGCAAGACGCGGCGCCCGCCGTCGAGTGGCTTGAGACGGCGATCGTGGCCGTCTGTGTCGGGCCCGGGATCAAGGCCGCATTCGTCCAGGCCGGGATGGGCGCCTGTATACCCGTCGCTGGTGGCGACACGATGAACCCCAGCGTCCGGGACTTGCTTGACGCCGTCGAGGCTGCGCCGTCAGATCAGATCTTACTGCTGCCCAACAATAAAAACATCCTCGCCGCCGCGCTCCAGGTGCCGCAGCTATCGGACAAAGCGGTGCGGGTTGTCTCCACGACCTCGATCCCGGCCGGCATCGCCGCAGCGTTCGCGTTTTCCACGTCGACCGACCTTGAGGCCAACGTCGCTGCCATGAGCGCCGCTGCGGAAGGCGTGCGCTCAGGCTCCGTTACACGCGCCGTGAGGGACGCAGGCGTATCAGGACAGAAAGTTCTTGAAGGCGAGTTCATGGCGCTTTTGGACGGTGCACTGGTGGCGACGGCGGGCGACCCGCTGACTGCGCTCGTCGAGATGGTGCGGTCGGTCGTCCCGCACCCGGAGCTGATCACCATCTACAGTGGCGCCGACGTCCGGAAAGCAGACGTCCAAAAAGCGCTGGAAGCCGCTCGTCGAGCGGCCGGGACGGCAGAGGTCGAACTCGTTCCCGGCGGGCAACCCCATTACGACTTTCTTGTCGCATTTGAGTAAACAGTCGGTGCACGCGCAGTCGAGCCGGGATCGAGCAATCGTCAGCCCCGCATCGACCTCATAAGTGGCGGCCGTCCCGTCCCCCAACGACGCGTTAATCTGTGTGGGTTCCTAAAAGTTGACTCCGACGCCTGACGCGTGTCGGCCGATATACAGGGGGGTCGAATGACAATCGCGATCGTCACGGACAGCACCGCCGATCTGCCTCGAGGACTTGCGGACGAACACGGGATCACCGTCGTACCGCTCATCGTTCGATTCGGCATGGAAGAGTTCAAGGATGGCGTCGATATAGACAACGACGAGTTCTATCGCCGTCTCCAGTCCGAGAATGAACTTCCGACGACTTCACAGCCATCACCCGGAGACTTCGCCGAAACGTACCGGACCCTCGCCGCAGATCACGACGGCATCGTGTCGATCCACATCTCCGGAAAGGTGAGCCAGACCGTCAACTCCTCTACGCAGGGCGCCCGCGAAGTCGCAGGGGATGACGTGCGGATCGAGACGGTCGACTCAGGGCAGGCCACGATCGCCCTCGGCCTCATCGCGGTCGAGGCGGCGAAAGTCGCTGCTTCCGGCGCAACGATGGACGAGGTCGTGGCGACGGCGAGGGACGCGATGACACGTGCCCGGTTCTACGGCATGGTTGATACCCTCGAATATCTTCTCAAAGGTGGGCGTATCGGCCGCGCAAAGGCGTTTCTGGGCGGGCTGCTCAAGGTGACGCCGATCATTACGTTTGAGGAGGGCGAATCGGCGCCGGTCGAGAGTCCGCGCACGCGCCGACGGGCGATAGATCGGATGAAGGCCCTGACGGAAGCAGCGGCGCCCTTCGACCAACTTGCCGTGCACTACTCCACGGAGCCGGAGGAGGCGGCAATACTGGCGCAAGAGATCGCCCACCTCGTACCGGACAGTGGAGTGGTCACATCCCAGATTGGCGCCGTAGTCGGCACATATGCCGGACCGGGCTCGCTCGGAGTAGGGTTCATACGCGCCAAATCCGGTTGAATGCCCACGCCTCGCATCACTATGTACCGGACAACTCCTCAATAGTCACAGGCGATCAATCTCCGTTGCCACGCCGACCCCCTCAGCGCACCGCGCCCGAGTCCCTGCTCCGCATCCTTGACCTTGAAGCGGAACGTGGATTTCAAGACGCAGCGGTTATGGGCGGGCTAGACCTGTTCCTTGAGGCCAACCGTGACGCCCTTGTGTCGCTGGAGATGCCGGACCCGGCATACGCGACGCTGACGGTTAAAAAGCGCGAGGAGTGGGCGAGTGCGGCGCGCGCTGCCGCCCTTAGTGAGGCGGCATCCGTATCGCCATCCCCACCGCCGGCAGCGAAGCCAACTACCAAGAGCAAACGTGCGCCGACCGTTCGCAAGAAACCTGCCTCAAAGCCCCGGCCTGCGGTTCCCGTCACGCTCGATACCGCGATAGAAGACCTGTCGTTTATCGCGAAAACTCAGCACGCCAGATTCAAACGCCTGGGCGTCTTGACCCTTCGCGACCTGCTCCATCACTTCCCTCACCGGCACCTCGACTACTCGACGGTAGGCGACGTGATAGACCTCGTGTACGGCGAAGAGATGAGCGTGATCGTGAACGTGGTCTCCGCTTCTACCGCTTCAATCGGTAGACGTGGCGCAGCACGGGTGACCGCCCGTGACAAGACCGGGTTCGTGGACATTACCTGGTTTGGCCAGCCTTACCTCGCCCAGCAGTTGCGGCCCGGAACGCGGATCGCGATAAGCGGGCGGGTCGAGGAGTTCCGGGGGAGGGCGCAGTTCCAGA
>JAQBUX010000179.1 GCA_027623795.1 Chloroflexota bacterium | reverse complement strand
GCGTTGGACGGGAAGCGCCGAGGTCCTGGGTGTGACGGACGGTCCGGCGGGAGCGAGAATACACACAGACGGCCAAGAGATCTGCGTCCCGGCTTATCGGGCTGACGAGATAGACCCCACCGGCGCGGGCGATATCTGGGTCGCCGCGTGCCTGATAAGGCTTGTGGAGACGGGTGACCCTGTGGAAGCCGCACGGTTCGCCAACGCAGCGGGCAGCGTTTCGGTCGAGCGGGAAGGTTTGTCCGGCGCGCCCACCCGGGCCGAGATCGAGGCCCGCATGGCGATCGGCCCGTCATGAGTTCCGGTGTGCCGGCCCGACTGTAAAATCACCGTCATCGACCGTCTCAAATTATCAACCGTGGAATCACATGAATAATTCCAGAGACAGCCAGCCCGATGGCGGAGTCCTCGTCATCCAGATCCTGGATCGGGATGCGTTCGACGACGCTTGCGATCGCGACACGACGTCACACACATTTCGCGTCGCAGTCGTTCATGTGACGGCCGCTGAGGATGGCGGTGACATCTGCGTGGAACCAGGCATGCCCGCGAGGCTCGCCGCCGTGGAGGCGCCGGTCGTCGCATCACTCTCGGGCCGAATCGACGACCGCGTGTTGGAGCTGGCGCTGGCCGCCGATATTCGGGTCTGTGACGAGGGGGCCACATTCGCCCTCACGCAACCCCAACGCGGCAACCTGCCGTCAGACGGCGGCACGCAACGTCTCCCCCGGATTCTCGGCCCGTCCCTTGCGACGGACATGCTCCTCACCGGTCGCCGCATCACGGCAGGGGAGGCCCTCAACGCCGGTCTCGTGACCGAGATCGTTCCCGGCGGCCACGCCGTCAACAGGGCGAACGAGATCGCGACGGAGATGTGTGCGCGCGGCCGGGCCGCCGGCCGATTCTCCAAGGAGGCCGTTCTCAGAGGGGCGGACATGCCGTTGGACCAGGCTCTGCGCTTTGAAGCGGACCTGGCCATCCTGCTCCACACCGACCCGGAACGCGCCGAGGGAATCGAAGCCTTCAAGACGCGGCGGGAACCGGAGTTCCAAGGGAACAAACCCGGGGAATGATTGCGGGATTGTTCGAGACCGTCACGTACGAGAAGCGCGGGCGTGTGGCCCATGTGATCCTCAACCGGCCGGACGTGATAAACGCATTTAACGTCCAGATGCGGGACGACCTGTCCGAAATCCTCGTCGCGATATCGTGGGACTCTGACATCGCCGCCGTATTGCTGCGTGGCGCGGGCGACCGCGGGTTTTGCGCTGGCGCGGACCTGTCCGAGTTCGGTAGCGCCTCCTCGCAGGCCGCCGCCCGGCATGCCCGCTGGGAACGGGACGTGTTCGGAGTCCTGCGCAATCTCCCGGTCCCCACAGTGGCGGCGCTGCATGGTCACGTAGTTGGATCGGGAGTCGAGCTGGCGCTGCTGTGCGACATCCGGATCGCCGCCGCCGATGCGGTTTTCTCGATGCCAGAGACCTACTACGGACTGATCGCCGCGGCAGGCGGGACGCAGACCTTACCGCGGGTCGTTCGCCGGGGCAGGGCGCTTGACCTGTTGCTCACCGGTTCGAAGTTTGACGCGGCGGAGGCCCGACGGATCGGAATCGTGCAGCGCGTCGTCGGTCGCGGCGAACTTGTCGACCAGTCTGAGCGCATCGCCTTGAATCTTGCGGCGCTTGACCCGGAACTGTTCCGATCGCTAAAGGCGGCTCTCGCCGCCGCACGCGATCTTCCGTTGGCCGACGGCCTTGCGCGCGAACGGCGTCTGTCTATCATGTTGGACCGGGGCGTTGGGGCGCAGCAGGGCACAGACGCTGACGGGAGACCGATTGAATACATTTGAACTGCTGGAGATCGCATGTGCGATCGTCCCGGACCGGGCTGCGTTTGTGACCGGTGGCAATGGACAAATTCGCCGGGATTTCGCCTCTTTTCGGGAGCGAACAGCGCGGCTTGCGTCCGTCCTCTCGGGCATGGGCGTCGGCCCCGGCGACCGCGTCGGCCTGATGGACGTCAACACCCCGGCGCACGCGGAGACATACTTCGCATCTGCCATGCTGGACGCGATCTACGTTCCGGTTAACTTCCGCGCCCGGACTACCGAAGCCGACCACATGCTTGAGCGTACCGCTCCAAAGGTCGTTCTCGCCGGCGCACGCTACATGGACCTGATCGACGCCTGCGCCTGCGTCCAAAGCAACGGCACGCAGCGCATCGCGATCGATGGCGGGTCTCTGAGTGATGGGCGCGACGGCTGGCTTGCGTACGACGAGGCGATTGAATCGGCTGAGGCGTACGCCGGATACCCTTCGGGCGACGATGACGACACGACGATGATCATGTTCACGTCCGGATCGACGGCCGCCCCAAAAGGTGTGACGTTGACGCACGGCAGTTTCACGTCATTTGTCCTGAACAACGTCGAGCCGGCCGATCCCGACGCTACCGAACGAAACCTTCTCACGGTGCCGCTGTATCACATCGCCGGCGTTCAATCCATGATGGCCGGGGTGTACGGCGGCCGGACGCTCGTGCTGCAATCGCAGTTCGAACCGGAGGAGTGGTTGGGACTTGTGCAACGGGAGGGAGTGAACCGGGCCATGATGGTTCCGACCATGCTAAAAGCCCTGATGGACCATCCACGCTTCTCGGAGTTCGATCTATCTAGCCTGGACGTGATTACGTACGGCGCGGCGGCGATGCCGGAGGCCGTTATCCTCGAAGCGATCGATAGATTCCCCGGCGTACGTTTCATCAACGCCTTCGGTCAGACAGAGACCGCTGCGACGATCACGATGCTCCCCCCGGAGGACCACGATCTAACCGGCACGCCGCAAGAGATCGAGAAGAAACGCAGACGGCTGCGTTCGATCGGCACGCCGCTCGATGACGTTGAGGTTCGGATCGTCGACGAGGACGGAGAAGACGCCCCGATCGGCCAGCCCGGCGAAATCGTCGCCCGCGGCGCCCGGCTAATGAAGGGCTACTGGGGCGCAGACAGCGACAACGGCGTAGGCAGCTCGGGGTGGCTTCACACCGGAGACCTCGGGTACCGGGACGAAGACGGGTACATATTTTTGACGGGCCGCGCCCGCGAGATCATCAAGCGCGGCGGGGAGATGATCTCTCCCGAAGAGGTCGAAGAGGTTCTCGAACGCCACGAAGCCGTCCTTGAAGCCTCGGTCATCGGCGTGCCTGATGACACGTGGGGTGAAGTCGTCCACGCTGTCGTCGTCATCCGGGACGGTTCCGTTGTCACCGAGGGCGATCTGATCGAGCACACACGTCAGGCGCTTGCCAGCTATAAGAAGCCTGACAGAGTACATTTCATCGATTCGTTGCCGAGAAATGCGCTCGGCAAGGTGATCCGTCCGCGGGTCAAGGAGCAGTTCGGCGGGGTGTAAGGAGCCGTCACAAAAGCCGCCCTCTTCCCGCCGGGAGAGAGCCTGACCGCACTCGATACGGGGGGCGGGGAGCCTTTCTTGAGCCTGTCGAAGGATGGGGGAGAAGTCCGATTGTGGATCTAAGATCTGCCTCTTCCCGAACGACACTTTTATCGGTGACTCACCCATTTAGAGAGCTGGCCGCATCAGGTCGGCCGAAAGGGGAATCCCATGCGACTCTTACTCGCCGGTTGTGAATACGCAGGAACGACCACCGTCGCCCACGCCATCGATGACTGGATGGCGGAGACGATGGGAACACGGTTCTCTCTGATCCATGAACACTGGAAGATCCCGCACACGTCCGGACACCCGGATAACACGACGTCCGATGAGCAGAAATGGCTGCTGGAGGCGACTCCGAAGTTCAAGGAGATGCATCAGCGCCACAGCCTCTACTACCACACGCAGGTGGGCACCTATAACACCGGCGATGGCATGGTAGTTGGCGGCCATATCGACGACGCCGTATACGCTCCGCTCTACTTCGGGTACGGTCAGAAGGGTTACAGCTTTGACCGCGAGCTGGTGATGCATCAGGTGGAGAAGACGATCCTCTACTTCACCCAGGACACCGTGGTCGTCCATATCAATGCCGATACCAACGTCATTAAGCAACGCATGAAGGACGACCCGCACGAAAACGGCATCGTGCAGCCAGATGATGTCGACAAGGTCAAGGGGCGATTCGAAGAGCTTGTCGCATGGTCCTTGCTCGGAAACAAGATCCAGATAGACAACAGCGGGGCGCTGGTCGACACCATGGCGCAGTTCGTCGACAAGATCGAGCCGTACCTGACCGACACGGACCGCAGCCGCATCCTCGCCCACAAGGTCCTAAGCGGGGGGTAGGAGCGGTCGAGCGGTCTCGGTTCCCGGTCGGATATACCTGCGTTGAGGCTATGGACTGGCGTCCCGATGACGAACGCGGTGTCAGCGGGCGATGATCACGCCACCAGTGGCGACGCCACGACGTTCACGTCCCGGAACCGGCCGATCGCCTGTTTCAGGGCCCACGATGATGTTCTCGACTGGTGGTCTCGGGACCGTACTGACATCACTCGGCTTTCAGATCCAACCTGAGTGTGAGGTAGCGGACCGGAATAGGCGGCGCAAGTTAGCTGTCCCCGGCCTCAACACCCGACTCGATCACCCCAGGTACCCAGTCCGGTGATGCGATACGCGATGAACTTTTGTGCAGGTACGCGGATAGATTATTCGGCTTGTACGCGCCCTCAGGATCTTCGTACCTGGCCTTCGCCGCCTTGTGTATCGCCTCGGTCAATTCGGACGCCTCTCCGATACTCCGCGTGTGCCCACCTGTGAACCTGAAGATGCCTTTTTGGGAGTTGTGCGTTTCAGCGTTGTGATCTGGACGAATCGTGTCGCTGAGATACTTTTCGTCGAACTCCAACCCGCACGACTCCGCCTTTGCCTTCATCCAGGCGAAAGCCAGGTCGGAGAGTCCCCGGTGCGAATAGCCCCCGCCGACATCTGAGTGCACGCCGGCGAACCACACCTGCTCCACCATTTGTCCCGGCTTTTCCTTGGCCTTCCAGAGGCTTGGCCGGAATGATCCCCGCTTCTCGTCGATCGCAACGGCGTGGAAGCCGTTGCGGACCAACGAGCTCAATTCCACGTCGTGAAAACCGTGCTTCCGCCGGGTCAACCGACGAAGCCCACCGAGGGGAATCCCCAGGGCGCCTACTGTGTCCCAGACGCCGACGAACTGGATGTTGATGACTCGCGAGTACGCCTTACGAAAATCCTGCGCCTCGATTGAGTCGGGGCCTTCATCGCTGCGGTAGATGTCGAACGCTTTGGGAAACTGGTCGGCCCTAGACTTCTTGAGAAGGCCGACGTTGCGAATTAGGCCAACCGTACTGCGAGCTGTGAAAGCGCCGCGGCTGAATCCGAAGAAGAAAACCTTGTCGCCATCCTCGTAATTGTGTACCAGGAACCGATAGGCGTCCTCGACATTCTTCACGAGGCCGCTGCCGAACGCGCCGCCAGTCAATCGATCCAGCCAGGGGCCCGTGCCGACGCCCTGGTCGTAGAAGACGATCTGTGACTCGCCGTCGGCCGCGACCGGTGTCACCGATCGCGCCAGCCTTACAACATTTGTTGGATTTTTCTGGTCCGGCCTGTTCCATGTTCCGTCACAACATATGACGATTCTTCGAGCCATGTCGGGCAACACTCCCGTTCCGTACTCTGTCTCCGGACGGCCGTTGTCAGCGGATCACGACCGTATGGCCGGAGCGTCGCTATCACTCCCTACGCCAGCGCGCCCCCGTCCACCCTCACCGGCGTTCCGGTGATGAACGAGGCGTCCGCGGACGATAGCCACACAACGAGCGCCGCCACCTCGTTCACGTCGCCGAAGCGGCCGACCGCCTGCCTGAGACGCATGCGTTCCTCCGATTCAGCGTGCTCGAACAGCGGCGCAGCCAGCGGGGTGTCGATGATCGCCGGGCAGACGGAGTTGACGCGAATCCCCCGCGTGCCATATCCCCGCGCCGCCGAGTTCGTCATTCCGACCACGGCGTGCTTGCTCACGGAGTACGCCGGGATTGTCGGGCTGCCGACCAGCCCCGCGATCGAAGCCGTGTTCACGATGGAGTGACCACCCTCCGGCGGGTCCTGGGTGAGCATTTGCCGCATCTCCGCCTGCATGCACAGCCAGACGCCTGTCACGTTGACGGCGATCACGCGGTCGTAGTCCTCGCGTCTGTACTCGGTGAACTCCGCGACCGGTCCC
>JAQBUX010000178.1 GCA_027623795.1 Chloroflexota bacterium | reverse complement strand
GTGGGATTCGCGATAGCCAGGCACAGGTGCTCGGGCGCGACGATGTTCGCAACTTCGATAGCCTCCTCGACGGTCGACACGATCACCGAGACTCCGTTTTTTTCGACCGCCTCCCCCGCGATCGCCCTCCTCGGCAGGTCGGCAAGCTGTCGCTCAAGCGCGGCCTCGATCTCGGAAGCGATCTCGACGGACGTGCTGATCAGGATGGGACGGGCGCGGATATCGTGCTCCGCCTGGGCAAGTAGATCGCTGGCGCAGAACTCCGCATCCGATGTCTCGTCCGCGACAACAAGCGTCTCTGTAGGCCCGTACAGTCCGTCGATCCCTACGCGGCCGAAGAGCTGTCGCTTGGCAGCCGTGACCCACACATTGCCCGGCCCCACGACAAGGTCCACGGCGGGCACGGTCTCCGTTCCATATGCGAACGCGCCGATCGCCTGCGCGCCTCCGATCTTGAATACGCGGTCCGCCCCGGCGATTGCCGCCGCGGCGAGTACGGCGGGATGTGGCAACGAATCCCCGGGCGCGGGCGAAGCCAGCAAGACCTCGTCGACGCCCGCGACCCGCGCCGGTACCACTGTCATGATCACGGTGGACGCCAGAGGCGCTGTCCCGCCGGGCACGTAGGCGCCGACGCGCCCCACCGGGGTAATTAGCTCGCCGTAATGACGGTCGTCGTCGTGCCAGCTTTCCGGCTTTGCCGATGTCTGGAACGCTCTGACGCGCTCCGCCGCCAGCTCCAACGCCTCTCGCGTCTCGGTCGGAATGGCGTTTAACGCCGCGTCGATCTCCCGGCGCGGGACTTCAAGAAATGCGAGTGGTTGTCCGTCGAGGTCGCCCGAGATCCGTTTTACGGCCTCATCGCCGTTGCGGCGAACGTCCTCGAGGATTCGCGCCGCGACCTCGTCGGCCTCATGGTCGTCCGGTTGCGGCCCGCCAAGCAGGTCGAGCGCCGCCTTAAGTCCGGTGACCCGCCTCATCCCCGTCTGCCGTTGTGTGACTCCAGCGGCCGGCCTAACTTTTCCCGGAGTTCTGCGTAGGCGTTACATGGCGTCGCGAAAACGTATGCCGGGTCGTTGACCGTGATTCCGCTGGCGCCGAGTTTCCGCATGTAATCGATCGCCGGAATGAGATCTTTTTTGGGAACGACAACCTGGACCGAGAACCACGTCCCACCTGTTTTGCTGAAAACGGGAGAGATCGTCGGGCCCTGAAGGCCGGAGTAGCGGGCATCGGAGTTGACGCGACTTGCTACGGCTTCCGGCGACTCGCCCTCGATGTTCGCGACAACCCACTGGTAGTCTTGCGCCGCAACACGAGCCTCGAGACGTTCCAGGATCTGACGTACAGAGTCCAGTCCGTTTTCATCCCGGTCAAGTGACTTCAGGTTTCCGATGAGAATCGCTGAAGACCGGCGAATCGGTCGATCATCGAGGCGTCGCAATCGATTGTGCCGCAACGTCTGCCCGCTCGCCGTGATGTCGGCGATCATATCGGCGTCGCCGATCGCGGGCCTCGCCTCGAGTCCGCCCTTGGCGTCGACCGGCTCAAACGCCTCGATCCCGTTCTCAGCGAGGAAACGTCCGACAAGCCGCGGGTACTTGGTCGCAATACGGAGAAGGCGGCCAGACCGCCTGATCTCCTCAGCTTTGCCGGCGAGATCATTGATCGTGTTGACCTCGGTCCATTCATCCGGCACGGCCAGCACAAGGTCAGACTCGCCGAACTTGAGGTCCGGGATAAGGACGACAGAGTTTCCGTTTTCGTCGCGGACCTCTTCGTACTGATCCCGGCCGACTATTCCGATGTCGGCCACGGCGCGATCGACGAGGCCCGTGATGTCCGACGCCCGTTGGTACAAGGCCTCGACGCCGTCCAGCGCAGGGATGCCCGCGATGTAGGTGCGATCGCTGGAACGGTTTACGCGCAGCCCCGCCTCCCGAAAAAGTTCAGTGGCTGAAGCGGCGAGAGCGCCTTCGGAAGGGAGAGCGATGCGGAGATCTGGCACTTGAAATACAGACACCGGGAATGATCGTGACGGCGAATTGGAGGCCGGTCGCCGACGGGCGACGAATCATTGTAAGGGGCGCTCGGTTGGCGAAACCATCGGCGTGGCGGATCGCGGTCACGCGGCCTTTGACCGCCGGCGTTCGTCGTGACGATAATCTGAACGATGCCCAGTTCAAGCGACCCGTTCGCATCGGACCGACCCCCGGGTTGCACATCTGGGACGCGCGTTCCGGTCGCGATCGTCACTGACGCCGGTTCCGCCCTGCCCGAAGAGGTAGCAGCCCGGCACAACATCCAGGTCGCGCCGATGGAGCTTGTGGTCGATGGCGTTCCCTATGACGACGAGGGCCAGGCCGGTCTGGAAAGGTTCTACACCGACGTCCTGCCCGCCGCGAAATCGCCGCCGACAAGCGTCGCACCGACCCCCGGCGACTGGCACGAGGCGTACGGTCGCGCATTCGTGCACGGGGATGCCGTGCTGGCGATCACCGTGTCAGGGACCCTCAGCGCCTCACTTGACTCCGCCCGACTCGGTGCGGAGCTCGCCCTCGAACGATATCCCGGACGATCTGTCCGCATTCTCGATTCAGGAACAGCCGCCGGCGCCCAGGCGCTTGTCGCGGTCGCCGCGGCCCGCGAGGCCTCAACCGGCGCCGATCTCGCAACGGTGGTCGGGAGGGCCGAGGCTGTTCGCAGCCGGGTGAGGCTCGTCGCGTATCTGGACACGCTTGAGTACGTGTGGCGCGGTGGGCGTGTGCCACGTGTCGCCGTCTGGGCGAGCAATCTTTTCGGCCTGAAGCCTGTCATGGAGTACGTGAACGATAAGCCGAACCTCATCGCCCGTCCCCGTACCAGGGCGCGTGCCATGCAGCGGCTCGTCGAGGACATGCGAAAACACGTCGGTGAACGTCGTACACATGTCGCCGTAATGCACGCAGCGGCGGGGGCGGAAGCCGAGGAGCTCAGGAAACGCGTGGCGGGCGAGTTCGACTGCGCAGACATTTTCATCAGCCAGTTCGCTCCGTTCATGGGCGCGCACACAGGCCCGGGCCTGGTCGGCCTTGCCTACTGGCCGGAGTAGCGCGATTGCAAACTCCTACTCGCCGCTTGACGCCTTTAGCAGCTCGTCCCTGATCGACTCCGCCACGATCTCTATCTCGCCCGGCTGAAGATTGATCGGGTCCATGTAGATCTCTCCCATGAATCCTAGCGGGCTGAGGTATACGCGTGGCGACCTTTGCATCAGCCGCCGATGGATCTCCTCGCCGTCCGGCCCTCGCCAGTTCCGCTCGAAGTAGATCACGGCATGCGGGATCGGGTGATCCTTGCGGTCGTGTTCGACCTGCGCCCGGATACCCGGAACTTCTGCGATCTGGTCGACAACGGTCTCGCAGTAGCGGCGGAAGCGCGCAGTCTCCGCCGCCTCATCCTCCGCCATGAAAGCCTCGACGGCGGCGACGAGTCCGACGATCTCCTCTTTCGACACCTTCATCGGCCGCCCTATCGCCTGGTTTGGCGCCGCATTCAGGCGCGCCGCTTCCACAAGATCCGCGTTGCCGATCAACAGCCCGGTGCTCTGCGGACCTCGGATGCCTTTGCCGCCGCTGATGCTGACGATGTCCGCCCCCTCGTCCAGGTAGCGAGTCATGTTTTCACGTGGCGGCACCATCGACGCCGCGTCGCAGATCACCGGCAGATCGTGACGATGAGCGATCTCGGCGAGCACCGGGAGGGGGATATCGCCTGCGCCGGTGAATGGCGAAACCAGGTGGATGATTCCGGCGGTCTTCGGAGTGATCGCCGCCTCCACCTCCTCCGGATAGCAGTGCCTGCCCTTGCCGACCTCTACAAACTTCGCCCCCGTCATCAGGTAGGCGTGGTCGTAGTGGAACCGGTGCTGACGCTGGATGATCAGCTCGTTCGGAAACCAGTCCGTAATCGGCAGACTCTGGATTCGAGCTACGTCCTTTCCGGTCATCACCGCCGCGGCCTGCAAGACCAGGCCGCCAGCGGCGCCGCTCGTAACGAGCGCTGCCTCGACTCCGATCGCCTCGGCGATCATCTCACCAGCGCGCACCAGGAGTTCGTCGATGTTCAGGAACACGTCGGACGACTCCCGAATGGCCTCGATCACTTCGGGGCGCATCCGTGAGCCGGAGTGCTTGGTGTTGGTACCTCCGGCGTTGATGACGGGCGTCAGTCCCATCCGCCGAAAAACAGAACCGCCGCTTGTATCTGCCATCAAAAGGTCTCCTCAGATTGATACTTCCCGCCGCCGTTCAACACGAACCTCGGGGTCCGAGAGGCGGAATTATCCTGTCTCCGGGCGAGCCGCATATCCCCAGCGATCAGATGAAGGCCCGTACGATCAATGAAAGCACGAGGTTCAAAATTATCCCGACCACGATAATCCCGACCGCCGGCCAGTAGTTTTCGAATGCGAGGGTAGATTTCAGCCCAACCGCTACCGCCACGAGTAGCCAGATCGTCGCGATGGCCCAGATTACGCCGCCGACGAACGGAATTATTCCGAGCGCTCTCAGGAGCGCAGGCCCGTAGGCGATGCCAACGACCCGAAGCATCTCGTCGCGGTCGGCTTCAGCACGTATGGAGTCGAATATAAAACTGCGCAAGAACCATGCGACGTGGGCGTAGACCAGCCAGCCGGTGACCACGAGCACGCCATTGGCGATGGCCGTGCCGGGGTCGTCTATAGACCCGATCGCCGACGCGATCGCGGCTGCGCCCACGAGCATGTATACCTGTGGCGTGGCAGTCGGGTCATCTCTGACGTCCCGAAATGTACGAGCGTCCAGCAACGCGGCGTTAACCACCCTGCTGCTGATATCCCGTGGAGCCGAAGGCGGCTCCGGCTCGTAGATCACCGGGCGTCGAACCCGAAGACCCGAGCCGCCGTTCGCCCCATCACCTCGGCAGCGTCCTCACCGCCGGACAACGCCGGGTGGCTCCGGATGCCATCGAGAGCGTTGTGGTAACCCTCGCGTCCCGCGCTCGGCGGGAAGTCGCTACCCCACATCAAGCGCGTCGGGCCGAATGCCTCGACCGCCATTTCGACGAACGGCGGGATGTTCTCGATCCGGTAGTCCGGCGTCAAAACCTCAGGCCGGTCCGCTATCTCGCCGAGGCCGTGGAGCTTCATGGTCGTGTTCGGCAGCTCAGCGAGTTCGAGGAGCTTTTTGTATGTCTCGTATGGCGGCTTGTGTCCGTGCCCGGCGTTTCCAAAATGTTCGATCACGACCTGCGTATCCGGCACAGAAGCCACGAGCGAACGGTAGGTGTCCGTCAAGAAGCCCTCAAACGGACCCTGGGAGCTAACTGCAACGCCAAGTTCTCCGGCCCGCTTCCACAATTCGGGCTGCTGCGGAGATCCATCGGCCTCGACGTAAAGCCGGACGCCGCCTGCGCCGCGCTCCGCTTCGTGACTAAGCGCGCCGGCCTGGTCGGAGCCACTCGGATCGATCTGCACCGCGGCCTTGAACCGGCCCGGGAAACGCTCGACGCACTCAAACAGGTAGTCGGCGTTGTACGTGCCGCGATGTTGAAGCAGGAGCGCGTGCTCCACGTCGTTCACATTCATGACGTGGAGCAGGGTCTCGACCGGCTCGAACCAGTTGTGGCTGGCGTGGCAGTGGGTATCGACGATCAGCATTTGGACTCCCCCGGTTGAATCGAGATGTCGGAGCGTCGCACTAAGTTGCGATCTCCATCCCGGACAGACCCACGCCGGAACCTTCCGACAACACCAGATCGTCGATCTCTTTCTTGAGGCCAGCAGGGAGCGCCCAGTCGCCGCCAAGGTCTTCGACTATCTCGGCCGGTTTCTTTGCCCCGGCGAGCGCCACGCTGACCGTCGGGTTGTCCAGCACCCACGCGATCGCGAGCTGCGCGATTGTCTTTCCGTGGTCCGCTGCGATGCCTTTCAGCTTCTCGACGGCCGCGACGTTCGCCGCCAGGTGCTCCGCACCCCAGTTCTGGATACCAAAGTTGGCGCCGCGCCCGCGCCAGTCGTCGTCGCCGAAGCTCTGGTTTGGGCTCCAGGAACCGGTCAGCAGGCCGTGCGCCATCGAGCCGTACGCCATGATTCCCATGCCGTGCGACTCCACAAACGGCATCACGTCCTGCTCCGGCCGTCGGTCGAAGATGTGGTAGCCGATCTGCTCGGTGATGATCGGGCTCGTCTGGAGGCATTCTTCCA
>JAQBUX010000177.1 GCA_027623795.1 Chloroflexota bacterium | reverse complement strand
ATCCAGAATGCGGCGGACGACACATCGCCCGGCACCTCGACATCTGCCGCCGTCAGGCTCGACTCGGTGACCGTGACGGCTAACCCGTTGATTTCGATGTCAGCGCCCATCCCGGCCAGCATCCGCTCGGTGTGGTCGCGAGAGGCGTCGGGCTGCTTGATAACCGTGGCGCCGTCGGCGCGTAGACCCGCCAGCAACAGACACGACTTGAGCTGTGCGCTGGCGACGGGCATCTCGTACTCGATCCCGCGCAGGTCTCCACCGTGGAACACGATCGGGGCGAGCCGACCGCCGCCGCGCGCCGATATGTCCGCCCCCATGCTGCGCAACGGTTCGATCACGCGTCCCATCGGCCTCGATCGGAGCGATTTGTCGCCCGTAATTACGGCTACAAAAGGACGCCCGGCCAGTAGCCCGGACATGAGACGCGTGGTCGTGCCGCTGTTGCCGGCGTCCAGTATCGTTTCCGGCTCGCGCAGGCCGTGCATCCCAACACCCGTGAGCACGACCGTATCGCCGCGGCCTGCGGGGCCGGTGGTGCGTTCGATCTCGACGCCCATCGCCCTCAGTATCTCGATCGTGGATGTGCAGTCAGCGCCGCCCGAAAAATTTGTGACGGTGGCCGAGCCCTCCGCGAGGGCGTTGAACATCACCGCCCGATGTGAGATCGATTTGTCGCCGGGGATCTCTATCGAGCCGCGCAGACGTTGCGGTCTTGAAACCTCTCGTGCCATCGCACCAGATTAACCGCGATCGGGCTCCGAGATCAGGGGGTCGCGGTTCAGTTCCGCCTGTCTTTTTCGTGACCGCGCTTTCCGCGGATTCGGCCCATGACGCCGCCGCCGAGGAACATCTGTCCCAGAGATTCGGTCATCGTCCCGGTCTCCGTGCCCGGCATCTCAGTGGTTGGGCTCACACCTGCGGACCAGCGGAGCCGCTGCTCCCACGCCTCCGTGAGGCGATCTTTCAGGTCCGTTTTCGTGTCCTCGTCGTTCATCCCTGCGAGGGCATGCCTCAGATCTGTGAGTTCGTTGATGTATGCGTCCACCCAGTGGAGCATCATCTCGGGATTGGTCTGGCATATCCCGTGTGTGATCTCCGGGTCCACACCTGCAAGTCGCGACAGGTCGCCAAACTCGTCCGAGGCAAACTTTCCTATCTCGCCCCAGGCGGCGCTTTTGGACGCGGCCAGCACGAGTGCGGATGACATGAGGGCGGGACCGTTCGATACGGCCGCGATGTAACTGTCGTGCTCGGAGACGTCCACGAAACGCGGGGTGGCCCCCAACATCTCCACAAACTCCACAACCGTCCGTACGCACAGTTCAGGTGCGCGTGGTGTCGGCATAAGTGGATACGAGGCTCCGACGAATAGGTCCGGGCTGGCCGAATCTTGCCCACTCAGCCCTCTGCCGGCCAGAGGGTGGCCGCCAATGAATCCGGAGTCGGCCGGGACCTTCTCCACCGCCCATTCCATCACGCGGGCTTTCGTGGTGGCGGTGTCGGTGATTGCGGTCCCCGGCTTGAGCCACGGCGCCATGTTGTCCAGCAAAATCGGGATCTCAAGCACGGGGACCGCAAGCACAACAAGGTCAGCGTCCTGGACCGCCTTGTCCAAACGCCACTCGTCATCGTCGATAGCGCCGATCTTCTTGGCACGGTTCTGAACGGCGGAGTTGTGATCGAATCCAACGACCTTCACGCCCTTGCGGGCGGAACGTATCGCCATGCCCATCGAACTACCGATCAGGCCGAGTCCGACGATGGTTACCTGCGTCATACGGCTTTCCTCTGGATTTTCCGGGGTTTTTTTCTCCAGCGTGCCGTCGGAAGGATTCCAGTGGACGCGTGCGAGACGGTTTCAACGAGGCGGGGAGAATGGCGAGGCCGGTGTTTGTTGCGTGAATCTTCGGAACCGTAATCCAGCGGTGTTGCCGGCTGGCCGTTCAGGATTAGATTAGCTTTGGGAGCCGGGCCAAGAATAACATGACGGTGCGATGTTCCTTAGTCTCCTCGGGGGCGGTCCGGAATCCCATGCGGAGGATTTCGGGGTCCCCTATGGCGATCTCGTCGTTGCCTGTGGCGATCCGACCCGGCGATCTGGAATCGTGGTTCCGGTGGGGGGGCCCTATCGAGGGTCTATGTTGGGAGTACGAAGGAGAGGCGCATGCGGGTTGCACACCGAAGGGACGAGGTTCGCGTTGTGAACTCCACCGTCTTCGACGCTACACCCACTTAATCGTCCCAGTCATCGTCATCGTCATCGTCATCGTCGTTGCCGTCGTGTTGATGTGAGTTGGACATGGTGCCCGTCTGTGACACGGCGCCGACGGCATGGTCTCCGCCGCCTGCACGCGGCTTGCGGGGAGGCATGGCGTTGATCAGCTCGCGGTATCGCTTGAGATCGTCGGCCGACGAACTGGCGAGATCGATCAGAAGGGCGTCCACGGGGAGATCGCGCACAATCTCCAACTGGTCGGCGGTCGGCGGTTGTTCCATGCGGATCGCGAAATGGCGGCCGATCAGACTGATCGTGCCTTCCAGTTTGATCAGGCCGGACAGCTTGAGGGGCCATATTCCGGGCGGTGGTGTCAGGACGAGGAAATCGATCGGCATCAAATCCAGTGCCCGGGCGAGATCTTCGCTGAGAGAGGTGTCGACCTCGAATCCCCTCGACATATCGTCGTCCCGCATGATTGCGGCGGATGGGTCGCCTGCGGACGGGACGATAAAGTCGCACCCGGCGTCCTGCAGACGGCCAAGCCCCTCAAAATCGATATCGCCGACCGAGGCCCCCCAGAGTTTTCCTTTGAGGGCGCTCAGCGGGCCAGTGTCTACGGCCAATTTGTCCGCGCCGGTCAGCAGAATGGCGTCAACGCCTTTAACATCGGCGTACATGCCGACGTTAGCCGCCGGCGCGGTCCCGATCAATAACATGGAGGGAGGAGCGGCCGCGGGTGCGCGCGTCGCGAAGCCCATCGGGGCCGGATTTCCGCGGCCAAGTGCGTCGAATCGGTCTGTCAATTTAGACACCCGGCGAGATTCCTCCATCGTGGCCCGGATCATCGGGTCCATCGTCGTTGCCGTCAGATTCATCGTCGTCCGTTAAACCATCCGCCGGGAGGCTGGCCTCACGGCGCAAGAACTCTTCCAGTTCCGCTATTAACGGGGCAGCGTCTTCGCCATCCGGGTCTGTCAGGGACGCCAGATTGTCTTTGTCCCAGCGCTCTTCAAGTTCGGCGACATATCGCGTCACCTCGTCCTGGTCGGCCAGCGCCTTTGTAAGCCTGCGGGTGAAATCATCGCCCCGTCGTTCCAGGCGTTGTGTGTCGATCTCGACCGGGATGATCTCGGAGACGGCGTCCAGCAATGCTTTCGTCACGTTGGGATTTGGCTTTGCCTGAACGTAGTGCGGAGAATGTCCCCAGTAACTGGCGCAGGGGATCCCGGCTGCCGTCATACGGTCGAGCACGATGGACATGATGCCGATCGGGCCCTGGTAGGCGGACGGTGCGAAATTGAGGTGCTCGAAATCCGGGCCGAGGTCTCGCGTCATCGCGGATCGCGTGACCTTGACCGGGCGCGTGTGTGGAACGGCATCAAGAAGCGCCCCGAGTGTGACGACCAGCTCAACGTTGCAGGCCTCGGCGACCTCGTAGACCATCGCCGAGTAGGTACGCCACCTGAAATGTGGCTCGACGCCGCGGAACAAAAGCAGGTCACGGCCCTCGCCGCTGCTGTTCCGCCAGGCGTAGAACTGATTCTCGGGCCACGAGAGAATTCGCTCGCCGTTCTGGCCGTTCCGAACCCTGGGACGTTGCTCGACGAAGTTGTAAAACTCCTCGGGGTCGATCGAGGCGAATTTCGTCGCCGAGATCTGCTCCGCCAGGTAGCGAATTCCACGCGTTGCGCCTTCGGACGCGTCCGGCCAACCGGCAAATGCCGTCAGCATGATTGTCCGCCGCAGCTCCGGGCGTTCGGTGAATTCGAGGCTGTCCATGTGGGCGCGCCTCTCTCCTCATTCGTACATTCGTCGGGGAGCGTCGGGCCGCAATTAGCCCGCCGTTAGACCCGCCGAGTGTAGCATCGCGAGCGGCTCATAGAAGGGGCTATCGGGAACTTCTGGCGTGTCGCGTCATGTATCTAACCAGGCCGGGGTCGTACGGGAGCGCATCCGTGTCGTACTCCGGGAAGCCGGGCGGTGCGGTTGCGGCGAGGGGCGTTCCGTAGGCCATTTCGTCCACGACGAGGCCGGTCAGGCCTGGTAGAGAAGCGACGTCTTCCGCGTTGTATCGGATAAGGGTCTCAAGGGCGTCGGGCTCGCCATCGTTCGCCAATTTCCACAACCGGACGGCGTCGTAACCGCTAAGCCCCGATAGCCCGCCCGGCCGGCCTGTGCCTGTCGCCTGTTCGATCTTCTTCAAGCCGCCTTTGAATCCGAGCCGTCGCAACGGGTATCGCAGATCGAGATGCGCGGCGTGGGCGAACAACGATTCGTCGCCGTCCACGCTAACCCGGTCAAACTCTTTGTCGAGAAACGGCATGTCGAAAGATGCACCGTTGTAACTGACGAATAGGGAATATCTGAGCAAAGCTTCCGGAAGCTCGTCAAGGTTGTCGCCGCGAACGTAGGCGGTGAAGCCGTCACGATCCAGGATACCGACCATGGTCACGTATGCGTTTTCGGGCGACAAGCCGGTCGTCTCGATATCCAGGAACGCCGTGTCGAGTTGGAAGTCGGCGTAGATCCGCCACCGTTCGCGTGAGGGCAGGGTGTGCTGGAAGTACCCGGCGTTACGGTCGTTTAGTTGACCGGCCGCCGTTTCGATGACATCAGCATGTTGCGGCGAGTTCGCCGCAAGTTCGTCCCAGGTCGTAACGCCGTTGCCCCACAGATCGGACTCCCTTTCGGGGCCGATATCGTCGATGAACTGAAAAGTGCTTCGCAGCAAGTTAAGCCGCCGTTATTACCTGATTAATGTCGCCGATAGCAAAACTTTATCGACAACTAACCCATACTCGCCAGGACCTCGGACGTGACCTGGTATTTGAGCGGCTGGCCCGCGATCCACTTTTCATACTCTTCAATAACGCAGTCGGCAAGACGTACGACCTCGTCGCCGACGGTTCCACCGACGTGCGGGCTGATGACCACGTTCGAGAGTTCCCACAGTGGCGAATCCGGCGGGGGCGGCTCCGGCGATGTTACATCCAGTAGCGCCGTGAGGTCCGGCCGCTTTCTCAGCACTCTGATGAGGTCTTCCTCGACTACCTGTGCGCCCCGGCCGGAGTTGATAAAGGTCGCCCCGTCCCGCATCGACCCAAAGTGGGTCGCGGTGAAGATACGTTTAGTGGAATCGAGGTCGGGAGTGTGATTGCTTACCACAAGCGATCGTTCAAAAAGCTGGTCGAGGGATACCGCTTCCACTTCCAATTCTCTCGCCCGTTCAGGGCCGAGAAACGGATCGTATGCGACGACATTGAGGGGGAAGTTGGCGAGGAGATTCCGGAGGCGGGTTCCTATTTTGCCGAGACCGATCAGCCCGACCGTCTCGCCAAACACCCCGCTTCGGGAAAACGACTTCGCCTCGCCGGACTTGAGTTCACGATACCGGCGTGAAGCTCTGAAGTAGCCGCGTAAAGAAAGCAGTATCTGGGACAGGCACATCTCGGAGACCGGGATGGCGTTGATGTCCCAGGCGCTGACAAGGATGATGTCCCGTTCAACGAGCGGCTCGGCGAACGCCTTTACGTTTCCCGCGGCGTAGAACACCGCCTTCAGGTTCGGCATGCTCGCGAAATGCAGCTCGGATAGGCGAGGCATGCCCCATGTCGCAAAGATCACCTCAACGTCTGAGAGCGCTGCTGCATGATCGTCAAAATTATCGATGTTGACGACGTGAGGGTAAAGGTCGGTCAAACCGGCAATTGATTCTCGCCGACCCTGGCCAAAAACATCACCATCACCAGGAGGGTAATCGTAGAATAAAGCTGCCTTTTTGTGCATAGTTATCTACCGTTACTTGTGGGTGACCACTGTCACAAACCCCGATGATCTTGACGCTTAGGTGCGTCACGGGGTCAAATTCTGCTGGATCGGCAACCACGTAATTTGTCTGCGACAAGTGAGAAATAAGACCGGCGCCGATGCGTGCGGGTTCCCTGATGATCGGTTGGAGCGCACCGGCACAGGTTCAACTTAACGCCGATCTGGTCCGATTCAACCACGTGTGTCATACGCGGCGCCATCGGCTGTTTACTCGCCGAACTCCCTGCCCATCAGAAGCGCCACCG
>JAQBUX010000005.1 GCA_027623795.1 Chloroflexota bacterium | reverse complement strand
TCTAGCTTTGGATCACCCTCACACTCACTGAGTTCCTGGGAACCACGGACGTTTTTCAGCACCCTGCTACATCTCTACACCTACGGTGTCGTGACCCCCGGGCGTCGAGCTAACCGCGTGCTGAGGCTCTCGAAGCACGCCTCGGCCAGACACATCCGAATCGCGCTGTTGGGCGGATACCAATCCGCCCTGACGGGATGGCGGTGGGCAACGGCCTCGTTCGACAGGCTCAGTGCATGCTTCGAGTTCTTCCGGGCGCGTTGCCTCGGGGTGGCCGGCGGGCAACGTGGTCGAGCGCGGGGCGATCGGTAGAAGGGCAGCGCAAGCCGTGTTAGCGTTCGCGCTACCTGAGCTACCGGTGGCGCATCAAACCACCGGCGGGGACGCGAAATCCAGGCCGCAAAATGTAGGAATGAAGGGGAATACCGGATGCAACTCGGCATGATCGGCCTGGGCAGGATGGGCGGCAACATGGCCCAACGCCTGCTCAAATCCGGCCACGACGTGGTCGCATACGACAGAGACGCCGGAGCGGTGCAGACCGCCGCGGGCTTTGGCGCGACGGCCGCCAGCGGGCCGGCCGACCTCGTGTCACGTCTCGAGGCGCCGCGCGCCGTGTGGATCATGCTGCCCGCAGGCGACATTACCGAAGCGGGCATCGATGAGCTACTGGGGCTGCTGTCGCCGGGCGATTCGATCATTGACGGCGGGAACGCAAACTACAAAGACTCGATACGTCGTGCTGAAAAGTCGTCCGGGCACGGCGTCGACTTCCTCGACGCCGGCACAAGCGGCGGTATCTGGGGGCTTCAGGAAGGTTACAGCTTGATGGTCGGCGGCGATCTGGCCGCGTACCAGAGGCTGGAGCCGATCTTCCAGTCGCTCGCCCCGGCGGCCGACAGGGGAGTCGGACGCGTCGGACCGAGCGGCGCAGGCCACTTCACGAAGATGATCCACAACGGGATCGAGTACGGAATGATGCAGGCCTACGCGGAGGGCTTCGAGATCCTCGCCGCAAAGCCCGAGCTGGCGGAAGACCTGGAACAGATCTCCAAGATCTGGCAACACGGCTCCGTCGTCAGGTCCTGGTTGCTTGACCTGGCCGTGGCAGCGCTTGAAGAGGACGGCGACCTGTCAGCCCTCACCTCGTACGTTGACGACTCCGGAGAGGGCCGCTGGACGGTTCAGGAGTCGGTCGATCTCGGCGTCCCGGCGCCTGTTATCACTGCGTCACTGCAGGCTCGCTTTCGTTCCCGACAGGACAATCCCTTCGGCGGCCGGATGCTTGCCGCGCTGCGCAACCAGTTCGGCGGCCACGCCGTACAAAAAGCGAAATGAGCGGTACACAGGGCGTTGACACAACGACGATCGTGATCTTCGGGATCACCGGCGACCTTTCGGCACGCAAGCTGCTGCCGGCGCTGTTCAACCTGGCGTGTCGCGGTCGACTACCTTCATCCACGCGCGTCGTCGGGTTCGCGCGCCGTGATCGGTCCATCGAAGAGGTCCGTGAAGTGCTACGGGACGGTGTGGTGTCTATCGGCGGGATGGACGGCCACCAGGACGAGTGGGACGAGTTCGCCCAGCGAATTACCTACATATCGGGCGACCTCACGAAAACGGACGACTACCGGACGCTGGACGCCCACCTGAAGGTTTTTGAGGGGTCGGGGACATCCGGCAGGGTGTACTACCTGTCGGTGGCGCCAAACCTCTACGAACGCTGTGTCAACGAACTCGGCGCGGCGGGAATGTCGGAAGAAACCGGAGGCAACTGGCGGCGGGTCGTGATCGAGAAGCCGTTTGGCCACGACGGTGTCTCCGCGGACGTGCTGGATCACGCCGTGCAGGGCGTATTCGACGAGCAGCAGGTCTACCGGATCGACCACTACGTGGGCAAAGAAACGGTCCAGAACCTGCTCTATTTCCGGTTCCTGAACTCGATCTTCGAGCCGGTCTGGAACCGTAACTACGTCGAAAGCGTGCAGATCTCGGCGCTGGAGTCTGTCGGAGTCGAGGGTCGGGTCGATTTCTACGACCAGACGGGCGTGGTGCGGGACATGTTTCAGAACCATCTGCTACAGGTGCTGGCGATGGTCGCTATGGAGCCGCCGATCTCGATGGAGGCGGACGCTCTGCGCAACGAGAAGGTCAAGGTACTTCAGGCCGTGCGCAACCCCGATACCGAGCACGCCGTGCGCGCCCAGTACGAGGGATACACGGCCCTGCCGGGAGTGGCGCCCGGCTCGACGACTCCGACCTACGCAGCGATGACCCTCCGGATCGACAACTGGCGATGGCAAGGCGTTCCGTTCTTTCTGAGGAGTGGCAAGGCGTTATCCGCCAAATCGACCGATGTGGTTATTCAATTTCGGGAGCCGCCACATCTGCTCATGCGCGCGGATCAGGACGCCGAGTCTGCGGTCGTTGAGCCAAACAGGCTGGCGCTACGTCTTCAACCTGACGAGGGGATGCACCTTCGCTTTATGACGAAAGTCCCGGGCGGCGGTACTGCGACACGCCCGGTGGACATGCAATTCCACTACGACGACACGTTTGAAGGCGAAGCCATCCCGGACGCGTACATACAACTGCTCGACGACGTGCTTCGCGGCGACGCCTCGCTCTTCACGCGCTCAGATAACATCCACGCCGCATGGGCTGTGGTAGACCCGCTGTTGGAGTACTGGGAGTCGGAGGACGCGCCCCCGCCCGCGTTGTACCGCGTCGGCTCGCATGGCCCGGCGGAATCGGACGCCATGCTTGCCCGCGAAGGTCGGCGCTGGCTGCCGGGCTGAGCAGCAGTGTCGGAAATCGGAACGGCAGACCCGCACCGGGTAATTCGGCGTGGGCCGGAACGCGAGAAGGGGCGTCCCGATATCCATCGGAGCGCCCCTTTGTAGTCGTTACCCGTTCAGCGAGCGGCGCCTACTTGAGCAGGTCCGGGTACTGCGAGAACTCCATCTGCTGGATGGTCTTCGTCTCGATCAGCACACAGGTGCCTTCGCTGTTGAGCTGTTGCGCCCTCTTGATGGCCGGGCCAACCTCCTCGGGCTTCTCGACCTTAATGCCAACCGCCCCAAGGCCCTCTGCGATCTTGGCGTAATCTCCACCCTGGTTGCCGGCCCCGAACGTCTCCATCGCGGTCGGCTGGTGGTGGTTGTATCCGCCCATCGTGCCGTTATTCAACACGACGGTCGTGATCGGGTTGCCGGACCTGACAGCGGTCTCGATATCCAGGCCAGACATGCCGAACGCGGCGTCGCCCATGATGTTCATGCAGAACTTGGACGGATCGGCGATCTTAGCGCCGATCATGAGAGGAATGCCGTACCCGAGGTGGGTCGTCTTGCCCCAACCGATGTAGCCATGCGGCACGGTCGCCGTGTAAAACGGCATAACCTCGTCCCGCGGGTGCCCGGCGTCGTGGGTCGCCACCGTGTTGGCGTGATCCACGACCTTGTTGATCTCAGCGACCACCCGGTATGGGTTCATCGGCGATCCGTTGGTCGCCAGGTGCGGCGCCCATTCGGCGACCCACTCGGCGCGCACCGTCGCGACGCGATCGGCGGTTGCGCTATCGCCGCGGCGACCGTTTTCGCCGATCGAGGCTTTGACCTCTTCGATCATCGCCTGCAGGACCAGCTTCGCGTCGCCAACGATTCCGATGTCGACCGCGTAGTCCTTGTTTATGTCCTCGGCGGACACGGTGGAGTGGATCAGGAATTTGCCGTTCGGGATTTCGATACCGTAGTTGGTACGGGTGAGGCCGGAACCGATAGCTAGCAGGGTGTCGGAGTCTCCGAGCCACTTCCAGACGGGCTTGGGCGCAGTCCGGTTTGCCGAGCCGAGTGCAAGCGGATGGCTGTCCGGGAACGCGCTCTTGGCCTGCATCGTCGTCATAACCGGGATTTGCGTGAGCTCCGCGAGTTCCATCAGCTCAGCTGTGGCGCCGGCGTAGAGCACGCCCTGGCCGGCCCATATGGCCGGGTTGGACGCCGCGAGAAGCTGTTTGACTGCGTCCTTTACGTCGGACACGTTCGGCGCCGTCTTGATGGTAGATGTCGGCTTGTAGGTCGCCCACTCCGCAGGCACTTCCTGCGACAGGATGTCGCCGTGCAGCTCAAGAAGCGCCGGTCCCGGCCTGCCATTTCGGGCGGCGTGAAAAACCCGTCGGACCTGCTGCGAGGTTCGCTCGATGCGGTTGACGGTGAGCGCTACCTTCGTGATGTGCTCGTAGTTCTGCGGCGCGGAGAACCCGGGATCGATGTCATCGCGCATCGTGCCGTGCCCGCCGGGGAGGTACACGAGCGGAACGGCGTCACCCCATGCCTGGGCGATGCCGCCGAACGCGTTCTCAACCCCGGGACCGCCCTGGGAGGCGAACACGCCGATCTTGCCCTTCGAGGCCATCTGCCTGCTAAACCCATCCGCCGCCTGGATTCCGCCACGCTCCTGGCGAAATACGATCGGCTTGATGCCGGCTTTCGCGACCGCCTCGATAAGCGGGTTTGCCGGGAAGCACGCCATCCATTCGACGCCTTCTTGTTTCAAGCACTGTGCAACAAAATCGAAGCCATTCATCTCTGGACGTTCCTCCGTCGTTACTTGTCACGCGAGCATATTTGTGCGCCCGGGGTTCGCAGTGCGTCAGTCGCATCTTGATGCGCGCACCGGCGATTGGCCGGTCCCGCCAGGCTGGCGCATTGTACCGCCGAGGCGTTGGCCGCGCCGGTCCCCTGCGGACATCGATCAGGGTACGATGAAGGACATCGTGAATCGTTGATATGGCGAACCGGTCTCGGGCTGCGAAACGGGGCCGGAGGTGGCGTGACTCATGAATAACTGGTGGCGATGGCGAATCTGAACGCTGTGAACGCGACCCTCCAGCTGAGCGACGGGGCGACCCTGCCCTACGAGTCGTGGGGCGAACATGGCGCCCGGCCAATAGTAATTCTTGGACCTGCGAACGTTGATCCAGGACCGCTGCGCGCGCTCGCAGCAAAACTTGCCGGTGATTATCTGGTCGAGTTGGTCCCGCTCCCCGGTGACCGCCGCGGGGGTGACTGGACGGCGGCGGCGCTCGATGAGGCGGGTCCGGATGCGCTCGTGATCGGGTATGGCCAGTCTTGCCGGGCCGCGTTCGTATCGACCCGATTGCGAAAGGTCGGCGCGCTCGCGCTTGTAGACGCGAACCTGCCCCACCCGGAATCCGACATTCCCGGCGTCCCGACGCTCATCCTCCGCGGACGGCAGGCGGAGCGGCTGACACACGAGGACGCCGTAACCCTGATGAACCGTCTGCCCGGCTCGCGGCTGTACGAACTAGAGGATTGCGGTGACGACCCGGCCGTCGAGGCGCCTGACGCGCTCGAGACAGCGATCAGGTGGTTCGTAAAACACCCGCCGGACCAGGGTCCGGTTGAGTTCGAGGTGTAGAGGCTTTTCGACCACCTGCTGTGGAGAACCCATACACGGTTGCCTGTGCATGTGACAGGCTGAAGACGTCACGGTTGAATCATCCGTGACGGTTGCCCCCGGGGTCCGTCTAGGCTAACTTTCGCCATCCTGTATGTAACAAGAACCGATAGCGCATCGCACCCGCCCTTAGGTCGGCATTGATTGCGGACAAGCGGAACATTTCGAAAACAATCGCCAACCCCCAAACCCAATCCAGGGAGCCAGCGGAATGGTCATCTCAGCGGCCATCATCGATCTTGATGTCGCCATCAAGATGCGGGACGGGGTCACGTTGTACGCCGATATCTACCAACCGGGGGACGTCGGCGCCCATCCGGTGATCCTCCAGCGCACGCCGTACGACAAGCGCGCCGCGCCAGGTTTGAACATCCTGATGGCCGTAGAGCGCGGATACGCGGTTGTGCTCCAGGACGTTCGGGGGAGATTCCGGTCAGAGGGTGAGTTCGACACGTTCCAAAATGAGGCCGATGACGGGTTTGAGACGATCGAGTGGATCGCTTCGCAGCCGTGGTGCGATGGCAAGGTCGGTATGGTCGGCTCGTCATACGTCGGCGCGACCCAATGGCTTGCCGCCTCAGCTAAGCCGCCACACCTCACGGCGATCTTCCCGCGCGTCACGGCGTCTGACTACCACGAGGGTTGGACGTATCAGGGCGGGGTCTTTGAGCTCGGGTTCAACGTGTCGTGGGGAATAAGACTTGCGGCGGCGAACGCGAAGCACCTGGGCGATGATCTCGAGTTGAGCGACGAGCGCGTGGCCGAACTCGCCGGATCTGTCGACAACATCCAGGAGGCGTTCTGGACGCTACCTCTCAATCAACAAGCTTTCATGAATCCTCAGACGTCCCCTTACTTCTTTGACTGGTTGAACCACCCGTCAGACGACGGTTTCTGGTCCAGCATCCGTATCGAAGGCAAGCACCACGACATCGAAACGCCGGCGTACAGCCTCGGCGGCTGGTACGACATCTTCCTGATGGGGACGATCCGGAACTACGTCAACATGAAGGCGAACGGCGGAACCGATGAGGCGCGGGACGGCCAGAAACTGATCATCGGGCCGTGGAGCCACAGCACGATCGGTCAGAGTCAGGTCGGGGAAGCTGATTTCACACACCGAGCGACGGCGTCCGGCGTCAACCTGGACGAGCTCACCCTGCGGTGGTACGACCACTGGTTGAAGGGCGAAGAAAACGGGATCACGTCCGAGCCGCCGGTCAAGATTTTCGTAATGGGCGAGAACGTCTGGCGCGACGAGAACGAGTGGCCTCTCGCTCGGGCGGAACGGACCCGTTACTACCTCCACAGCCAGGGTCGGGCGCACTCACCAAGCGAGCACGGCGTGCTGTCGACAGATCTGCCGACCGAGAACGAGCGGCCGGACGTTTACCTGTACGACCCACAGGCGCCGGTACCGACGCAGGGCGGACCGTTATGCTGCGGCGGCGGACCGCTTCCCGATGGCCCATCGAACCACGCGGAAAAGGAGGAGCGGGCGGACATCCTCGTTTACTCGACGGAGGAGCTAGATAGTGACCTGGAGGTCACCGGCCCCGTCACGGTGTCGCTATGGGCGTCGACTTCGTCCTCAGATACCGACTTTACCGGCATGCTGCTGGATGTCCGCCCCTGTGGTTGCGCCGTCAACTTGACGGACGGAATCGTTCGCGCACGCTACCAGGACTCTCGCAAGCGTCCCCACCACGTAGATCCCAACCTCCCCAAGCGATTCGATATCGATCTTGTGGCCACGAGCAATGTGTTCAAGAGAGGACACCGCATCCGGCTGGAGATTTCGTCATCGAACTTCCCGCGGTTCGCTCGCAACCTGAACACAGGTTTGTGGTCCGATAGTGACGAGATCGCGGTCGCTACGAACACCGTGTTTCACGACCCTCAACATGAAAGCTACGTAGAGCTGGATATCATCCCTCGCTAGAGCCTGCATGACCGTTGGAAAGGCGCCGACAGCAATCCTGAGCGGCGCCGGCGAGAGCCGCGCGCGGGAGGAATGGGCAGATAACGCTACGACCAGGACACCACGGCGTGGTCGTGGTGCACGGGATCGGACGGCAACGCAAGGGTGAGACGCTTGCGGAGGTCTCAGAGTCGCTTGCCCTCACGTTCGAGGAGACGGCGCCTTCCGGTCATCTGATCGGGCGGGAAATGGACATCTCGGGGCCGGTGTCGACCGCGACCCTTCGCTTCGAGGGTGACGGCGGGAATCTGACGACCTGGACGCTTAAAGAAGCGTTGTGGGCGGACGCGTTTACGCCTCCGTCAGCGCAGGCCGTATTCCTCTGGACTGCCCGGGCGATTCCGCGCCAGGCGCGCTACCTGTTGAGTCTGTTGCGACAACCGGATAGCAGAACGCCTGAGCTCGCCCCCGGCCCTGTCCAACTGGGTGTACAGATGTGGTCCGAGTTCATCTCGAGCTGGAGTACGCGGCTGCAGATCGTGCTCCTGGCGATTCTTCTGCTTGTTGTCAGCCCGTTCCTTATAGCGACGGGCCTCGGCCTCGTTTACCTGCAAAAGGTTCCGATTCACATCCTCCACCCGTTTGATCCGTTCCTGAGTCGCGTCCTCGGGGACGTTTACAGGTACACGACCCACGGAATGTGGGCGGCGAGCGCGCGCGGGATTATTGAACGGATCGTGATCGACTTCATTGAGGACGAGTATTCCCCGATCGAAGACCTGACGATCGTCGCGCACTCCATGGGGTGTGTCGTGGCCTACGACGCCCTGCGCGGCGGTGGCGCCGTGTCAGATGCGATCAGGCGCGCACAAGAAAAAGGCCGGCGCAAGAAAATCACGCTCGTCACCATCGGGAGCGGGATAAACCAGGTGTTCGCCGTCGCCCGGCGGTCCGAGACGTACGGCAAGACCCATTTTTGCCAGCCACTGGACCCTGATGTGACGGGCTCCCTCGCGGGCGTCGGCACCGATAGCGATCTGTTCGAGTGGGTCGATATCTACGCCCGTATGGACCTTGTGCCGGCGGGCGGATTGACCCCCGAGATCCGGGCGCGTTCGGGAGCGTCGGCGGAGCAGTACCACGAAGTTCGCGTAACCAACACGGACATCCCGTTCAAAGACCACACCAGCTACTTCCAAAATCGGACAACTGTCGTGCCGCGCGTCATCCGCGCCATCAACGGCGGGGAGGAGTATCGCCCGGACCGAGGCACTTTGGCGTCGACAAATCAGGAAGGAGATCTGTCGGATCGCCACCATGCCCGGACCTCATCGAGGAAAAGGCAGGTATTCAACGCCTTCCTTCGGACCCTGATCCCGATCGTGCTGTTCGGTTTCGCGATCGGTATCTGGTATGCGAGGAGTTCACCGGAAGAGGGATTCCTTGATTCGTTCGGCAACGGACCGTGGGCGTTGGAACTGGCCCTACTGCTTGCGGCCTTATGGATCGGCCGTCTCCTCACGGCGGGCCTCATGGTGATCGCAACGATCGGATTCGTCGGGGGGTGGGTCTGGCTGTCAGAATCCCTGGTCGACGGTGTATGGATTTGGGCTATGGCGGCGGGTCCCTGGGCGATAGAGCTTGCGGTCGTGTACATCACCATCTTCTGGGCGCTCTATATGCGAAGGCGCCGCAACCCTCCGGGCGAACCAGCGGAATGGCCTGAAAACGCGTAGCCGGTCGCGGGAAATTGCGTACGCACATGTGGCCTTCATTAATCAAGCGGCCGAGAGGGGGAGATTCCGGGTAGTCTTGCTACCCACATGAGCGAACCACAGCGAGAACCGATAGACGAATCGAAAGCGACCGGACCACAGAGGGTCGTATCGGTTTCGCCGGTCGGCGCTCCACCGCGACGAGGTGGGATCTTCGACGCCTTCCAGGTCCGAAGCTTCCGGTTCCAGTGGCCGGCGGACGGGCTGACGATCTGGGCGTTCGAGATGGAGACGCTGGTCCTCGGCTGGTACATCCTGAACGCCACCAACTCACCGGCCCTCGTCGGCCTGATCGGCACTCTTCGGTTCGGCGGAACACTATTCGGGCCTATCTACGGCGCGCTCACCGACCGGTTCAACCGGCGACGACTATTGATCGTCGACCGCGCCGTCCTCTCCGTCATAGCGCTGGGGTTCACGTTCTTCGCTCTGACTGGCGTGCTTGAGCCGTGGCACGCGTTTGTTTTCGCCTTCCTGACCGGGATCGCCCGCAACCTCGACAACGTCGTCCGGCAGGCCCTGATCGCGGACGTGATGCCTGCGCGGTCCCTGTCCAACGCTCTCGCTCTCAGCCGGTCTGTGATGGACATCTCGCGCATCAGCGGCGCGCTGCTCGCCGGCAGCCTTCTCGGTGCGCTTGGCGTCGGCGAGGCGTACGTCGGCGTCGTGTTGTTGTACGCCGGGAGTAGCCTGCTTTCGATGGGCATCGTGCTCCAGTCACAGACAACAAGATCAGACGGCGCAGGTTGGCTCCGCAACCTGCGTGAAGGCGTTACATACATGCGGCACGACGAGGCCATCCTCGGACCGCTTGTACTTGCTTTTCTCGTGAATCTGACCCTGTTCCCCGCGGTGAACGGCCTCATGCCGGTCGTCGCCAGGGAGATCTACGACAAGGGACCGAACGGACTCGCCGTAATGCAGGTGGCGCCGGGTGTCGGGGCGCTGATCGGATCGGTGGCGCTGGCCGCGTACACGCAATCTGTACATCCGACACGTCGGATGATCGTCGGAATCGTCCTGTGGCACTTCAGCATGCTCGCGTTCGCCTTGATGGGGTGGTGGCTGGCGGCGCTCGCCACTCTGGTCGTGTACGGGACGACGCAAAGCCTGGCGATGATCTCCATGTCCACCACGCTCCTACACGCCTCGCCGGTCGAGTTGCGCGGCCGCGTGATGGGGGTCCGGTCGCTGGCCGTTTACGGACTGCCGATGGGTCTCCTGATAAGCGGCGTGATCGCCGAGTGGCTGGGTGTGCGCACGGCGCTGGCGATCAACTCCGTGGTCGGCCTCGGCGGAACGGCTGTCGCGGCCATCGTGTGGCGTGGCCTGTGGTCGGAGTCTGGAGACCCCGGCCGGGACGTGCAAGACGCCAACACCGCACATGAAAGCGTTACGGCGGACTGAGGGCGCGCCCGCCCTACCAGCGCTTCGCCGCCTCCTCTATCTGGTTCCTGTCACCGATCTCGCCTCTCAACACAGCGAGTCGCGCGCCCCGCGAGCCGAGCATGACGCGGTGAACAATGAATCCGGCGAGCGCAGCGCCAAAGCTGATGATGGTCGCCGGGTCCCGGTTGGCGATGTACTCCTCGTGAAACGCGCCCTCGGCAAACCCGTTGCCAAGTTCATTGCCCGCGATCACCAGGATCAACGCGCCCAGCCACCATTCGACGAAGGATGTCTTGTCCCCGGACCATGCCCAGTACCAGCGCACGTAGACAAACAGCAGCAAAGCCCCGGCTACGAGACCGCCCGAGTAGTTAAAAAGAATCTCACGCCAGCCATGAAGCGGTTCGTCGAGCCGGACACCCGGGTAGATGCCGACGAATCCGACGTCGAGCGCTGACGGCGATATACCTCCAATCAACGCGGCCGTTATGTGCACGGCTTCGTGCAGCGCGACGGGCAAGACCACGAACGCCGCGACCACGAACGCGATCGTGAGCACGCGAGTCGGCCACGATCGGTGGCGGTTGCCGGAATCCGGCGGTGAACGCTCTAACATTGCGGACAGGTTACCGGTTGACCCGCTCATCCGGACGGTCGCACCGACGACGGGTTAGACGTGCGTGGGGGCGGGCCTCGCCATCCGCACTCTCGGGATGGAAACGACGGCGGTCAGATGCGCGAATTCGTAGGGGCGGGTTGGCATCCGTCCTCGGATCGATACCAATCGACCCCGTCGGTTTTCGATCCTGGCTGTCCCTAGTCGTCCTCGAGGGTCGACGTGTCCCCCTCCGGCAGTCCAAGCTCGCGCGCTTTTAGCAGGCGGCGCATGATCTTGCCCGAGCGCGTCTTGGGCAGCGAGTCGACGAACTCGAGCTGTCGAGGAGCAACCGCCGCAGCAAGCTTTGTTCGGACGAAACGCATGATGTCGCGACGCAGCGCGTCCGTCTGCTCGACGCCGGGCCTCGTCGCAACGAACGCCTTCACGACCTCCATCGCGATCTCATCAGGAACGCCGATCACGCCGGCCTCGACGACGTCAGGGTGCTCGATCAGCGCGCTCTCGACCTCGAACGGCCCGACAAGATGCCCGGCGGTGTTTATCACATCGTCCGAGCGGCCCTGAAACCAGAAGTAGCCGTCGGCGTCCATCTGCGCCTGGTCGCCGGTGATGTACCAGCCCTTTTTGTACTTGGAGTTGTACATCTCGGCGTTGTTCCAGTACGCGTGGAACTGGGACGGCCAGCCCGGGCGGACGGCGAGCAGGCCGTCCTCGCCCGCGGGGAGCGGGTTGTACTCGGGGTCCAGGATCGCCATCTCGATGCCGGGGATCGGCTTGCCCATCGAGCCGGGCCGGACCTCCATCGAGGCGTAGTTGGCGCACATGATTGCACCGGTCTCTGTCTGCCACCAGTTGTCGTGGATCGCCTGGTGGAACATCTCGTTGCCCCAGACGACCGCCTCCGGGTTCAATGGCTCACCGACCGACGCGATGAAGCGGAGCGTCGACAGGTCGTGGCTCTTGACCGGGTCTTCGCCGGCGCGCATCAACATGCGGATGGCGGTCGGCGCCGTATACCAGACCGTGACCTTGTACTTGTCGATCGCGTCGTACCAGTTGTTGGCGCTGAACCCGCCTTCGTAGATCAGGTTCGTGACACCGTTCGTCCACGGCGCCATCATGCCGTACGACGTACCCGTCACCCATCCCGGGTCGGCGGTGCAGAAGTAGATGTCGTCAAAGTGCAGATCGAGCGCCCACTTGCCGGTCGCGTACTGCTGAACCGCCGCGAGGTGGCGGTGGACCGCGCCTTTTGGCTTGCCCGTGGTGCCGGATGTGTAGTGCATGATCGAGTAGTCATACATCGAGGTCGACACGATGCCGAACTCGTCGGATGCGTCAGACATGAGCGCCTCGTACGACAGGTCTCCCTCCACCGGCGGAGTGTCCGAGCGGCCGTTCTTGTTGACCACGACGATGTGCTCGATGGCGGGACACTCAGGCAAGATGCGGCCGACCTTGGCGCGCAGCTCTGGCTGGGTAAGGAATATCTTTGCGCCGGAGTCTTGCAGGCGGTCTCGAACCGGCTCCGGCCCGAACGCGGAGAAGAGCGGCCCGACGACGCCGCCCGCCTTCAGTGTGCCGAAGAACGCGAAATACAGCTCCGGCAACCGGTCCATGAAGATAAACACGCGATCGCCGCGCTCAAGTCCGAGTTTGGTCGCGACGTTGGCCCAGCGGTTGGTGTGCGCCTTCATCTCGGAGAAGGTGTAGGTCTCTTCCTCTCCGTTCTTGCCGGCCCAGATCATCGCCACCTTGTCGCCATGGCCGTGGGTGACGTGACGGTCGATCGCCTCGTATGCCTTGTTAAGGCCGCCGTCTGGAAGCCAGTCCAGCTCTGAGTACATATCGGTCCACTGGAAGCCGCGCACCGCTTCATCACGGTCCGCGAGGTTCGGAGTGACCGTCATCTCTGAGATCGGTGGCTTGGTGATCGGGTCGAACGGCACTTTTACGCCTCCGGTAGTTTGATTTGGGGTTCTTCCTTAGGCGATATTGCTCAGCGCGGGCGGGCGCGCGCCTCCCGTGTCTCCACGGACGAGGCACGAGGATACCGGACGTAGCGAAGTCCGGCAAAATGCGACCTGAATCGGAGCGAGGATCCCGCGGGTTCGTACAGGGAGGTATGCTCCACGCGATGTCCGCGCGAAAGTTGATCTTGCTCACCCTTGCCTACAACGTCGGCGAAGGCGCCCTCGCACTCTGGGCCGCCATCGCCGCCGGAAGCCTGGCACTAGCGGCGTTCGGCGTAGACAGCTACCTGGAGGTGGCCGCCGCGTCCGTTGTGCTCTGGCGTCTGGGTGCGCGGGGCGACGATGCAGAGCGATTGGAACAGTTCGCCGAACGGTTCATCGGCGTCACGTTCCTCCTCCTGGCGGCCGGTATTTTGTTCCAGGGAGGTTTCAATCTCTTCCGTAGCGACGGCGCCGACGATTCGATGGTGGGAATTCTCCTTGCGCTGGCGTCGCTTGTCGTCATGCCCGGTATCGCGATTTGGAAACTCAAACTCGCCGCTCGACACAACATTCGTTCACTGGCCTTCGAGGCGAAAGAAACGCTCGCATGTTCCTACCTTTCGTTGACCCTCCTCATTGGCCTCGTCGCTAACGCCCTGGTCGGATGGTGGTGGCTCGATGTCGTCACGGCGATGCTCCTTGTGCCGTGGCTGGTCCGCGAGGGCGTCGAGCGCGTACGGCCTGAGCAGGAAGAAGGGGATGGATCAACAACGCCGTTATGTGCCTGCCGGTCCTGCCTGTACGGGATGCGCAGATGCTCCGCATCCTGTTGCGCCGGCGCGATCGTTTGAGGGGTGGGCCGGAATAAGAACGCCACGCGTTGACCGCTCGCGAAGGCCGGGACATAATCGGGCGAACCGACCGCGACGCCGCACCACACACTTCCGAGGAGCTGTGCAGATTTGTCCGACGAGAATCCCGTACTGCTCGAACACGATGGCCCGGTCGCTATCGTCACTCTCAACCGCCCGCACGCCATGAACGCCCTCAGCCGGCAACTCTTCACTGAGCTTTACGCCACGATGGACAAGCTCGACGAGGATGACGAGACCGCGGTGATCGTCGTAACAGGCGCGGGGGATCGCGCCTTCTCGGCCGGGGCGGACATCAAGGAGATGGCCCGTCTCGCGGAGGAGGGAGTGGCCCCGCCATCGAGCAACTTCTCCGAGCACTCCTGGCGTTTCGCCACGGGCCGGAAACCCCGGATCGGCGCGCTGAACGGGCTCTGCTACGGCGGTGGCGGCGTGCTGTCGACGTCGTTCGACATCCGCGTTGGTTGCGAGCGCACCCGGTTCCGATTCCTGGCCGTGACCTACGGGCGTATCAACAACACCTGGCTGCTCCCGACAATCGTCGGGCTGCCGATCGCACGCGAGTACCTGTTTACCGGACGCGTCGTGGAGCCGGACGAGGCGTACAGGGCCGGGCTGCTGAATCACCTCGTGGAGCCCGACCAGGTTCTGCCGAAAGCGATCGAGATCGCGCACGACATCGCCAAGAACGACCAGCGCATGGTGCAGGGCGCCAAGCGGCTGATCGACGGCAACATCGGCCGGAGCTGGCGGGAACAGTTCGAGGAAGAGATCAGCGAGCAGCAGACCCGGCTCGCTCCAACTCCGGTACTTGAGGGGTTCAAATCGTTCATAGACCGGAAGGGCACCGTCTAGTCCGCATCCGCCCTGTATTCGATGAACTAAAAAAACAGGCCCCCGGGGATTGCACATGTTGTGCAACCCATCCGGGGGCCTGCCATTCACGGGTCCTGCGACCCGCAGTTATTGACTAGGCCGGGTTCGGCGCATTGCGCAACCCGTCGTGATCAGCGGCGTCCCGTGTCAACTTGAACGCTCCGACCACGGCCTTGAGGTCTGACGCCATGTTGGAGAGTGTCCCGGCTGATGCCACGACCTCTTCCACCTGAGCGCTCATCTCCTCCGCCGATGCTGAGGTCTCCTGACTGGAGGCGCTCGCCTGCTCCGTGATCGCTGACACGCCCTCCATGGCCTTGTCGACCTGTGCGGTGCTGGCCGACATCTGCTGAGCGGCGGCGCTGTTCTCCTGGGTCGTCGCACTCACAGACTCAAGCACCTTGACCATCTCGTCGCTCGATGCCGCTACCTCTTCCGCAGCCGCCGAGATTTGCTCGATCCGGCCCGCAACGTCCTGGGCTGAGACGAGGATCGCGTTCAACGCCTCGCCGGCCTCCATCACAAGCTGCGATCCCTCTTCCACCTGAGTCCTGCCCTCGTCCGTCGCCTTAACAGACTCCTCGACCCCGGCCTGCACGTTCTCGATCAACGTCGCGATCTCTGTCGTCGCCCCGCTGACACGCTCGGCCAGCTTGCGAACCTCGTCCGCAACTACCGCAAACCCTCTGCCCTGCTCGCCCGCTCGCGCCGCCTCGATGGCCGCATTGAGCGCCAGCAGGTTTGTCTGTTCCGCAACGTCGTCGATAACGGCGATGATCTTGCCGATCTCGGCAGACTGCTGCCCGAGTCCGCCGATCTTCTCAGACGCGTCGCTCACAGCAGCGCGGATGCGCTCCATACCCTCGACGTTACGTCGTAGGACCTCTGCGCCGGTCGCTGCGGCGTCACTCGCCTGACGTGCGCCGTCGGTCGCGGCCTGTGCGTTCGTCGAGACCTCGATGATGGCCTGCGCCACCTGTCCCGCGATGACGGACGCCTCTTCGGTCGACTTCGTCTGCGACGCGCTTCTGCTCGCCACCTGCTCGGCGGCCTGTGAAAGCTCGCGGATCGTGCCGGCCGTCTCCTGGACGCTCCGGGACTGCTGCTCGGCGCCCTTCGCAACTTCCTGCGCTGATTGCGCGATGCCCGTCGTCGCCTGGCCGGCCTGCTCAGCCGCATTGGCGAGCTGTTCGCTTGCGCCCGATACACCCGTCGAGGCGTCATCGACCTTGCCGACGAGATCCCGAAGGTTGGCGATCATGAGGGCGAACGCGTTGCCGAGAGCGTCGCGCTCCGACTTCGGCGTGACATCTACCGTCAGATCGCCTCCCGCAAGCTGTGTAGCGGCTCCCGCCATGCCCTTCAGGTAGACGATCATCCGGGAGAAAGCACCGGCCATATCGCCGATCTCGTCCTTACTGGTGACGTCCACGCTTTGTTCAAGGTCGCCCTCTGCGATGCCTTCCGCTGCCCGCAACATGGCGCCCACGCCGTTGGCGATCATCCGGGATAGGAAGAATCCCAGTCCGACGGCAACGACTACCGCGACCATGGCGACGATGATGGAGGTCGTGACGGCGCTGGATTTGGCGCTGCCGGCGCTTTCCAGCGCCGTCACGCCGAGGCCCTCAACCTCTTCCTCGAAGCCATCCAGATTCCCGATCAACTCCCTGAAGATCGGCTCTGTTTCGTCGATCGAGTTTCCGATGGCTTCGCCGTGTTTCCCGCCGACCGCAATTACCTGTGCAAGGTCGTCGCGGAAGGGAGTCCAGACGACATTCAAAGCGTCCAACTGGGCGCGAACGGTTTCATCGGTCGTCGCGGTCAGCCCGAGCCCGGCATCGCCGTTTCGCAATCCCACCCGCACCTCCTCGAACTCGGCAACCGTAGCGCTGAGTTTGTCGGCGATTGCCGGTTGCATGGCGGGCAACGCTACCTTGAAATCGTTCGCGAGGAACGCCATCTTGTATGCCCTCATGCGCTGAGCGCCGGCGTGGTCCAGGGCCGCACCTGAGCTCGACGGAGACGCGACAACGGCCGAGACGACACCGTTTGCCGCGTCGAACAACTCCGCGACGCCGTCGTTAACGCTTAGAAGCGCGCGTGACCCGTTCACCGCCAGTTCCAAGGACATTGTGGTCAGCACGGCGTCCTGGAAAACCTCGTAATCGGCGACCACCTCTTCAAGCAAGACTTTCAGGTGATCCGTACCCAGCTCATCGAGCACGCCCTCGGCCTGATCGAACATCTCGGCGGAAGCGTTGAACTTGTCGACCGGCCCCTGGCTGTAGCCGGAGATGAGCACTATCGACTCCGCGTCCATGCCCCGCAGCGCTGCGATGCGAATTTTCATCGCGGCGTCGTTCAACGCGGCAGATCTGTTGATCCCGTCGGCGCCGTCGGACACCTTGTTCAGGCCGTTGTACGCGACGAGCGCTACGACTAATAACATCCCGACGACGATCAGGAAGCCCCCGATCAGCTTCACTCGAATGTTCAATCTCATCTTGCGTGCTCATTTCTTCTGTTTGGTTGACTGCTGCCCGGTTGATTCGTAATCACATCTCACATCCACCCCGACGTCCTCGACCGTTTCGGTCCCAATTCCCGCCCACTATTCAGTCGGTCGAATGACCAGATAATCCGGGAACTCTGGGCTACGGACATTCGTGGCACCCCAAGAGACGTTTTGCAGCTTCGAGCGAAAACGCGCTGTTGCCAGCGACAGGGCGTGGAATCAAACGAACTGACGCGAGAGAGCGGCACTGGAGCGACCTGACGAACGACGCCAACTGGCCCCGATACGAATGTCGTCGCAAGCGTTCTTCTTGTCCCCGTGGCGGCGTTAGAAACACCTCAATCCGGAGAGGCCGCGGCGAAGGAGTGAACGGCTGGACAACTTGCGGGGAGAACCGGACCTCGGTAGACGGATGTATCATCGGCGCACTCAGCGTCCGAACACTGAACTGAACGACCGCACTCGTAATCGCAACAACGCCCTGGAGGGGAATCGATGACCACCGGCAACGGCAACGTGAATGGCGCTCAGGCCAAAGGCGCACTGGACGGCGTTCGCGTCCTTGACCTTGGCCGTTACCAGGCGGGTCCGCGTTGCGGCCTAATGTTCGCCCGTATGGGAGCGGACGTAATCAAGGTGGAGGCGCTCACCGGCGACGAGAGTCGCTCAAACGGCCCTCGGGTACGCGGGCAGTCTGCGTACTGGGTGCAGTACAACTCCGGTAAGCGAAGCCTCTCGATAAACCTCCGGACCGACGAAGGCAAAGAGGTCCTCCGAGATCTGGTGAAGGTGTCTGACGTCCTGATCCAGAACTTCCGGCCGGGCACCATCGCAGCCATGGGTTTCGGCTACGACGAGTTGAAGAAACTGAACAAACGCATCGTGATGGTCAACGTATCTGCCTACGGCCAGTACGGCCCGTACAAGGACCGAGTCGGCTTCGACACGATCGGCCAGGCCATGAGCGGGTTGATGTCCCTGACGGGGCCTCCCGAGGGCGACCCGACCGTCCTCCCGTTCCCTCTGATCGACCGGATTACGTCGCTCCACGCGACGATCGGAGCGCTCGGCGCGCTGTACGAACGGCAGTTCTCCGGCGAGGGCCAGGCGATAGACGTGTGCCTGGCGGACACGGGGTTCACGACCTGCGAGATCCCGCTGTCTGCGTATCTCGGAGCGGGGATCGTGCCGGAACGCCAGGGCAATGGCGATGGCGTGACGAACGCGTACAAGACGAAGGACGGCCACGTATACCTGGCCGGCGCGTCGAGCGACAACATATTCCCGAGGATGGCGGACACCATCGGCCACTCGGAGTGGAAGGAAGACCCGCGCTGGCAGGACCGGACGGGACGTTCAGAGGACAGCGGCGAGATCGAAGCGGCCCTGATCAAGTGGTTCGGCGAGCGGACCACGGACGAAGCTGAGGAGACCTTGAACGCGGCGTCGATACCGAGCGCGCCCGTAAACGACATCCCTCACGCCGCAATGAGCAAGCACCTCAAGGAGCGCGAAGTAATGGTCGAGGTGCCGGACCCGATCGCGGGCACAATCCACGTAACCGGCAAGATCATCAAGTTCAGCCGGAGCGATGTGCCGGTCGGTTCAACACCGACGGTGGGTCAGCACAACGATGAGATCATGCGCGACCTTCTCGGCAAGAGCGACGACGAGATCGCCAGGCTGCGGTCAGCGGGCGTGCTCCGGTAACACGGGCGGCTCCGGAATACTCCGGTCCGGTGCGGCTCGCTGCCCGGGTCGGCGTCCGGTGTTGCTGACTCGCGCCCGTTGTCTGCGGTCTGCCCCGCCGCTATGATCGATTGATCGTCTCCCGCCGATCCGCCCCGGGTGAGCCCGGGACCCGGTAATTGAGTCGCAGCATCCAGGTGATTGATCGCGCTCCGGGCCGTCCGCCGCCGGGTCACACCTGATTCCGCCCTATCTCACAGATACGGGGCACGGAGGTCAAAGTGAACGTAATTTTCCTGCAGGATGTTCCACCAAACGCGCGCGCAGGCGACGTTAAAGACGTGAAACACGGCTACGCCCGCAATTTCCTCCTGCCTCGAAAACTGGCCACACTCGCGACCGAAGGTGAACTGAAACGCGTCGAGAGCTTGAGGCGTGACGCGGAGGTTCGACGCGTCAAAGAGGCGGAAGAGTGGCGCGATATCGCAGCGAAACTTGCGGAAGAGCCCGTCGAGATCCTGGTCCGCTCAGGCCCACGGGGCAGGCTCTACGGTTCTGTCACGAATGTGATGCTAGCCGAGAAACTGACCGAGATCTCCGGCGTGACGGTTGACCGGCGCGGCATTCGGTTCGATGCCCCCGTCAGGATGCTCGGCGAGTACACGGTCCCTATCAGGTACTTCGAGGGTGTCGACGGCCAGGTCGAGCTGCACGTCCTGTCACAGGACGGCGGCGCCGAGGCCGCGGCGATGGAAGCGGCCATGGAAGAAGGCGCCGTCAGCGATGGCACCGGCGAAATGTCTCTCCTCGAGGAGTTTGAATCTCGTCGCCAGGCAAGAGAGCTCCGTGAGGCCCGGGAGCGCGGCGAATCAGAAGATGAAGATGGCTCGGACGAGAGCTCCGGGGAAGACAACGATGATTCGGACGGCGACGACGCTTAACTGAAGAGCTAAAGAGGTCTGATCCCAGTTGCAGGCTGACCGACTCCCCCCACACGACATAGAGTCCGAAGAGGCCGTTATCGGTTCGTTGCTGGTCGACAGCGACGGAGTGACGCGCATTGCTGGATTTCTGGAGCCGGACGACTTTTACCGGGAACGAAACCGCTGGTGTTACGAGGCGTGCATTGCCCTGTTCCAGCGGCGGGAGGGGATCGACCAGATCTCCGTGGCGCACGAGCTTGAGCGTACTGAGCGGCTGGCCGACATCGGCGGCACGGCTTACCTGGGCCATCTTGTAGAGATTTTGCCGACCTCGCAGCACGTCGAGTACTACGGGCGCATCGTCCAGCGCACGTCGACGATGCGCAAACTGATACGCGCTTCGGTCGACATTTCCGAGATCGGCTACGAAGAAGACGCGGACGTCGAGGCGGCGCTGAGCCGCGCAGAGGACGTGCTGTTCCGGATTCGTACCAGCGCCGGGACGCGGGATTTTGTGCCGCTGAGCGAATCGCTGGACCCCTTCCTGGAACAGACCTCTCCGCTGACCGATCTTGACGGCGACGAAGGCCGGCCGATCGGCACGGGCTTCAAGGACCTGGATGATCTGTTGGGCGGTATGAACCGGTCTGACATGATCGTGCTCGCAGCGCGTCCCAGCGTCGGCAAAACGATGCTGGGTTTGAACATCGCCCGGAACTCAGCCGCCGGGTCCGGCATCGGCTCGGGCGCCACCGTCGGTATTTTCTCCCTGGAGATGGGCAAAGAGCAGATCGCCCTGCGGCTACTCTCTGCAGAGGCGCGGGTGGACATGCACAACCTGCGCATGCGCCTGCTCAGTGAGCAGGAACAGACCCGGGTGGTGGACTCGATCGGTGTCCTCTCCGACCTTTCAATCTTCATCGACGACACGCCGATCCAATCCGTGGCGGAGATGCGCTCAAAGGCACGACGGCTGCAGATGGAGCACGGGCTGGACTTCATCGTGATCGACTACATGCAGTTGATCCGCGGCAACAGCCAGCGCAGTGAGAACAACCGTGCCCAGGAGGTCAGCGAGATTTCTCGCTCTATTAAAGGAATGGCACGGGATCTCCATGTGCCGGTTCTGGCATTGTCCCAGTTGAGCAGAGCTATCGAGCACCGCCAGTCACACCGGCCGATGCTGTCTGATTTGCGTGAAAGTGGCTCAATCGAGCAGGACGCCGATGTGGTCATATTCATCCACCGCGAGGACAAGTTCACGACGCGAGAGGAATGGGAACGCAACAACCCCGGTCAGTTCTTCCCGGGCGGGTTGGCGGAGATGATCGTCGCCAAACACCGAAATGGCCCAACCGGCAGCGTTGAACTTTCCGTCAGCGACGCACACGGACGGTTCCGATCGGTCGACCGGCGCGTCGTAGATTCTCGGGCGTAAGCCCGGATGACGGACCGGATGGCGCCGCCAGGAAGTGGTCAAGGCTTCCCGGCCGGATATCGGTCTACGCCGGTGCCCAATCAACTCCTGTCCAGTTTGCTGGAAGAGATCGACGACCTTGACGAGCTAAAAGTGACGCTGCGCGCGATCTGGTTTCTGCACCAGCGGCGCCTGTTCCCGTCCTCGTTGCGGCCCGACGATCTCCTCTCCGACCGCACCACGGCGGCGATGCTCCACGCATCGGGACCGCAACTGGAAGGCCGGGTATCAAATGCTCTGGATAAAGCGACGCGCCGTGGTACGCTGCTATCAGTGCGCGGGGATGACGGGGAAACTCTCTATTTCCTGAATTCGGATGCCGTTCGCAAGGCCGTCGAAAGGTCGTTCCCCGGGGGGGGGCGGTCCCGGGAAAAGGCTGAGACCTGGCCGGGCCCGGTCGAGACCGGGCCCCGGCCGTCGGTGTTCGCCGACTACGAGCTCAACATTGGCACACTCACGCCGGCCGTGGCGGACACCTTGCGCGACGCTCTCGACACCTATCCGGAGGCCTGGGTCCGTGACGCAATCGCGACCGCAGCGCGGGCCAACGCCCGGAACTGGAACTACATAGCCGCCGTCCTTCGAGGATGGGCGGAAGAAGGCAGGCCCGATGGAAAGCCTGGAACAAATCCTGACCCGGCTCGGTCGGACGAGTACATCCGACGCTACCTCGCAGAACAGCGAGGGCGCGGAAACCTCTAAGACCGATATTTCTTGTGAAATCTGTGACGACGCCCGATGGGTCCGTATCGGCGAGCCTCTGGGCAGGCCGGGGTTCGGCAAGATGGAGCCGTGCACGTGCCAGGAGCGTCTGTGGTACGACGGCCAGGGCGAACGGCTCAAGCGTTACGCCAACCTTGGTCCCCTTGAGCGGTTACGTTTCGACACCGCTCTTCCGGATGGACGCCACGGTTTTGCCGACGCGGAGACGTTCCGAGCGGCGCTCGAATCGGCCATGCGCTATTCCCAGAACCCCGAAGGCTGGCTCGTCATCCTCGGCCCTTCTGGTTGCGGCAAGACGCATCTGGCGGCCGCCGTGGCGAATCAGTGCGTCGAGGACGGAAGGCCGGTGTTCTTCATCCCGGCGCCCCAACTGTTGGATCAGCTTCGGTCATCTTCAGAACCCGGCGAGTGGCCGGGCTACGATGGATTGCTGCAGCAGGTCGTGAACGCCCCCTTGCTTGTCCTCGACGACCTCGGCGCGGGGAACCTGACGCCGTGGGCCGAGGAGAAGCTGGACCAGGTGTTGACCACCCGCTACAACGCTCGCCGCCCTACCGTCGTCACGTCCGCGCTGGACCGTGGGTCGATGCCGGACCGGATGCGGACGCGGTTGTTCGACCCGGATCTGGTAACGGTAAGCGAGATCACGGCGCCTGCGAGCGTCGCAAATTCCAGGACCGGCGACATCCCCCGCCGCATGCTTGAGTCGATGACCTTTGATTCGTTTGAACCGAGGGGCGGAACTGGAACAACCCGTACCCAACAGGCCGTCCTAAAGGATGCCCTGGGCACGGCAAAAGCTTTCGCGGAGCATCCCGACCGCTGGCTTTACCTGGCTGGCCCAACGGGCACGGGCAAGACCCATCTCGCGATAGCCATCGCCGGGCATCGCAACACGTTGCGAACGCCCGCGACCTTCGCGTTTGTGCCTGACCTCCTGGACCACCTCAGACAGGCATTTGGCCCGGAGAGCCGGATCAGTTACGACCGGTTGTTTGAGCAGATCAAGAACTCGGAACTGCTAATACTTGACGACCTTGGCGCCCACAGCTCTACCGCGTGGGCGGAGGAAAAGCTCTATCAACTCATCGTCCACCGGTACAACTCGGCGTTACCAACCGTGATCACAAGTCGGGTACTGCTCACCGAAGTGGAACGCAGCGACGGGGACGCCGGTCCTTCCTTTTCGACGGCGATCATGTCCCGCCTGCGGGACAGTCTGATGGTGAGCGAACGACTACTGGACGCCCCGGACTTCAGGCACCGGGGAGCCGGACAGCCACCGGCGCGCCGGCCGGGAGGGCAGCGCGGCCGGGGCCGCCGGTAGATGGAGTCAGGCACGTCCAGCCGGGACTACCCGATACGCGACGGCTGCGTGTTCTGCCGGATCTCTTCTGGAGACGAGCCCGCCCGGTACATATCGCCCGGCGGCGTCGAAACGGAAGACCGGAGCGAAGTTGCGGGCGACGGGCCGCTGGCTTTCCGGAATCGCCTGACATGGGTCCGCGTGATGGCGCTGGTAATACCTCAGGGCCACCCTTCTCAAGAAGAGTTGTGGTCCGATCCGGGTCTCTTCGCCCCTCTATTAAGGTACGCGTGCGGGATCGGACGTGAGCTGACCATTGATGACGTCCCAGATAAGGTGACGCCCGAAGGGTTTCGCGTCGTATCGAATTTCGGGCGGATAGCGCACCAGAGTCAGCATCATGCACACGTCCACGTCATCGCACGGCCTGACTACGAGCCGATGCCGGTCGTCGATGTTGACGCCCCGCCGCACGGAGCATCGAGCGACACCGTACTGGTCGAACAGGCGCAGGTCGTAAGCGCGCCGTGGAGCGTACGACTCACGCTGCCCGGCGCCGCAACGCAGGAAGAGATGTGGGCGCACGGCCAGTTTCCCGGATTGGTGGGAGCAGCCGTTACCCTGGCGGAAGACGAATCGCCGGAGGGGTATCGGTTTGCGGCAGACTTCTTACCGGAACATGGGATGGGCCCGCCGGGATTCTTCATCCTCGGTGGCGGCCAGTTGGACCTTTACGCATAATGGTGGACAGATGGCAAGCGGGCGTCCGATTCCACACTGAGGGAAGCCACCGCGGCTTGGCGTTGGAACGAGATCGCGATCATCATCGATTTCGTAACACCGCGCTACATGAAGGACATCGGCCTCAGTTGGGCACGGCGACCGGCCGGTGGGTGTTGAGATGCGGGGGATGCATCGCTTAATATCTCGCACCAGTCTTTGTGGGGTCCCAGGTTGTGGTCGCTGTCCGAATCATGTGGAAACCCACTCGGCGAGCCCTGTGGAACGGGACTCAGTTCGGCCGAAATGGCCAGATATTTGGAGGAGACTTTGAAATTATTGTCGACAAAGAGGACGGGCTTATTGCTCGCCTCGCTCGGCCTGCTCTTAGTGGCGGCTGTCGCGTGCGGAGACGGTAGCGGCGGTGGAGCCGCCGGGCGGAGCGGTACCGATCTCGAATACAGGTCGTTCAGCGGCGTGGGCGATAACGCCACGGCGACAGCAGTCGCTGAAGCCGCAGCCGCAGCTCCGACCGCGGCGCCCGCTGCAACGGCTTCACCCGCGGCCACCGCAGTAGCCACGCAGGCTCCGGCTTCTGGCGGCACGGTCCCGACCGGTGAAGCTACCCTCGCAACCAACGAGGTCGTCGCTCCCAGCGGCACCCCGCGGTTCTGCTCTGCCGGTTGTGCAGAGTTCGTGTACATCTCGGGAGTTCTGGACACCCTGTTCAGGCCCGCGTACCAGGACTGGTTGGGCGAGTTCCCTGAGGACGGCGTCCTCGCAACCGGATTCACGCTCGACCCAGACGTCAAGTACCTGGACTTCGACCTCCGCGAAGGCGTCCAGTTCCACGGCGGATGGGGCGAGTTCACGGCTGACGACGTTGTGTTCTCGTTCAACGACGCGAACCGCAACACGCAGCCTGAGTCCATCCACGGACAGGCCGGCGACTTTGCGCCGCTGATCAAGAACATGGAAGCGCTGGACAAGTACAAGGTCCGGCTGAACTACGAGAACTACGACAGCCGGGGCATCCGCCACCGGTTCAGCAGTTTCTGGCAGACCGCCGGAATCGTCTCCAAGGCCGTCTTTGACGACAAAGGCGCCGACGGGATGAGGGACTTTGTCATCGGCACAGGCTCTTACGAGCTTGAGTCGTGGGTACAGTCCGACAAGGTCGTGGTCAACGCAGTCCCGAACCACTACCTGGAAACCCCGTCCGTGGCAAAGATCACGTACCTGGAAGTTCCTGAAGCCTCTGCGAGGCGTGCCATGCTCGAGACCGGTCAGGTCATCATGGCCCAGCCGGCTCTCGCCGACTGGAACGCCCTTGTCGCACTCGGATTCGAAGTAAACCTCGACTCCGGCCACGGCGATATCAGGAACATCGGGATGACCGGTAACTGGTGGGAAGACACCCGCTTCTACGACGGCAAGGTCCTCGAACGAGAGACCGCCGACAAGCCGTGGGTCTCCGACAACGACTCGGGCGCAGACTACGAGAATGCCCGGCTCGTCCGAATCGGTCTGGCTCACGCCATCGACCGTGAAGCCCTCGTGGAATCGATCCTCGACGGCTGGGGCACAGGTCCGATGTACTTCGCGTACCAGCCCCCGACGAGTCACCCGATCACCCTCTCGCACGCGTCCCCTTACGTGGACAAGAGCAGGGGTGGTGAAGGTGGAGCCGGTGGTTGGGAGTACCCGCTGGACTACGACCTCGCCAAGGAGTTCATCACCGAAGCTGGATACCCTGACGGGTTTGACATGGACAACGTCTGGTCAGGTCCGCCTGGACTCCCGACAGAGCTCATGACCGCCATCGGTGGTCTCTGGGCCTCCGAACTTGGTGTCAACGTAACCCTGAACAACGCCGTGTACTCGACCTACAGGCCGGGTCTCGTCGCTCGAACGACTTCCGAGCCGTTCCTGGGTTGCGGTGACGACGCAAACACATCCATGCCTTACGACTGGGCCCGTGGCTTTGTCATGAGCTCATGGTCTGACGGCGGATACGGCGTCGGCATGGAAATCCCGTGGGCAGCAGACAACTACGCCAGAGTCGCTCTTATGACCGACAAGGCTGAGCGATCTGCTTCCAACGAGGCGTTTGCCGAACTGGGTATCGAGAACGCGCTCTGCATCGGTATCGTTCAGGCGCCGGTGGGAACGGTCCAGAACCCTGACCTCATCGCTGAGTACAAGAAGCTTCCGCAGGCGGAAGGTTCCCTCCAGCAGATGAACCACATGGCAAGCCTGAAACTGAAGTAAACCTCGGTAACAGGTCGACGTAAGTCGAAATCGCGAGGGGGCGTCCTTCTCAGGAGGGGCGCCCCCTCTGCGCGTCAGGTGCGCGTCAGGAAAACAACCGCCGCAATCCCACCAAAATGCCGGACAGACACGGCGTGGTCACGTTCTGGTCGGGCGGCTGGCCGGGGTCGCCGAGACCTGTCCGCGTGCGGGGCGATTCGCCAGTCCTGGCGCCGGGTTGATAGGGCCGTCAATTTATCCACCACGTCCACGCACGATCGTTAAACGGCTCTCGGCGGTGGCGCCCCCATCGAGACGTATAGGGCAAATACGCCAGTGAACGTGCCCCTGTGAGCGGCTGGGTGCAAGAACCAAATCATCGTGCGGCACGTAGGTGATCTTCACACGGCCTTCACGTTTGCTGCGTAACCCGTTATCCTTGCGCACCATCACCGACAGGAGCATCCGGGTCGGCCCCAGGTAAGGGAGAAGCGCATGTATAAATTCTTGCTGAGACGGTTGGTCTTTAGCATCTTCACGCTGATCGGCGCCACGATCATCGTATTCTCGCTATCGCGAGTGGTCGGCGATCCTCGCCTCCTTTACGCACAGGAGGGTGGCTACGGCATGTCCGACCAGGCGTACGAAGACCTGGGCGTAGCGCTCGGCCTGGACAAACCGCTTGTTGTCCAGTACTTCAAGTGGGTCGGAAAAGTCGTCACCGGCGACCTCGGCCAATCACTGCTTGGCCGCGTCGACGTCACTGATCTGATCAAGCAGAAGGTTCCCAACACGCTACAGCTGGGTCTGGTGTCCTGGGTGGTGGCCACGGCGATCGGCATCCCGTTAGGCGTTCTGTCCGCAGTGAAGCGTGGCTCGTGGTGGGATTACATCGGACGCACCTTCGCACTACTGGGACAGGCCCTGCCGGTGTTCTGGATCGGGATCATGGCCATTCTCCTGTTCTCTGTCAGACTGGACTGGTTACCGGCCGGCACGAAGGGCGAAGGATTAAGTGGGCTTAAGAACTTCATATTGCCAGCGGGCACCCTTGGGCTTGCTGCGTCAGCCAGCTACCTGCGTTTAACGCGCTCGGCGATGCTGGAGATCCTTGATTCTGAGTACGTCAAACTGGCACGGGCCAAGGGCGTCGGTACGCAAATGGTGATCTGGAAACATGCGTTCAAGAACGCGCTGATCCCGCCGCTTACGTTATCGGCCCTGATTTTGGTCGGCTTCATCACGGGTACGGTTGTTGTGGAGACGGTGTTCACATGGCCCGGTCTGGGCAGGCTCGCCGTTACGTCCACGAACCAGAACGACTTCCCGGTGATGACAGGCGTCGTGCTGGTGTTTGCGATGATGTACGTGGTGATCAACCTCATCACGGACCTCACATACGCGCTCGTCGACCCACGAATCCGGATCGGTTAAGGGGATCAGCTTTTTATGGCAACTGAAGTAGCAAGAGGCGATTCCAAAAGTTTTGCTGTACTCGGCCGTGCCCGGCACAGAAACCGGGCGCAGCGATGGCTCGACTTCATCAGGGAATGGCCCGTAGCCCCGATAATGATGCTTCTGCTCCTTGTGGTTCTCGCCCTCCTGGCGGGGACTCCCTGGTGGGGCGGAATAACCGGGTTCGACCCGGAGAGGCCCGCCCTCGGTGATCGGAACGCGGAGATCGGCTCCTATCAGAACGATCGCGACTACGATCGGTCTGTGGAGCGCGCCATTAAGAACGATGAATCGATTCCGTCCCGCCCGCACTACTGGCTCGGAGCCGACCAGTTCGGTCGTGACATCCTGACCAGGATCATGAAGGGAGCGCAGATCTCCCTCATCATCCTGACAATCGCGGCCAGCGTAGGCATGGTGTTCGGGACGTTCTACGGGTTAGCCGCCGGGTATTACGGCGGCTGGTTGGACGAGATCTTAATGCGGGCTCTGGACGTGTATTTCTCGATACCGTTTATCTTGCTGGCGCTCGTTGCCGTGATCGTGTTTGGGCAGAGTGTCACGGTGATGTTGGTGCTTCTGGCTCTCCTGGCGTGGCCGCCATTCGTCCGCAACGTGCGGGCGGAGGTGCTTAGCCTCAAGGAGCGCGATTACGTGTCCGCAGCCCGGGCGACCGGCGCGAGCGACATTTGGATTATGTGGAAGCACATCGTGCCAAACGTGATCAACACCATTATCGTGATCGCTACGCTCCGCGTGGGTCAGTTGATCCTGGCGGAGGCGATCCTGAGCTTCCTCGGCGCAGGCGTTCCGCCGCCCACCCCGACGTGGGGCGCTATGGTGGCGGAGGGTCGTGACTATCTTGCATCGGCGTGGTGGATCTCCTTCTTCCCGGGAGTGATGATCTTCTTCCTGGTGATGTCGCTGAACTTCATCGGCGATTGGTTCAGGGACCGATTCGACCCGAGGCTCCGGAACTCCGTCTAACGCTGCGAGCGCTGGCTCGTTGCGAAAACAGACAAGTGTTGAGAGGGCTACGCCGTAATGGCGTGGCCCTCTCGCTTTGTGTGGGGGCACGGCGCCGGGCGCAGGATCGCGTGCGATAAGCGAAACGTCGCAACGCGCCAGCGATGCTTCCCGGGGTTGCGAGGATGCGGCCTCCAGTCACAGGGACGCAGCTCGATCCCTCCAAGCGAGCGCCCTGAGGCCCTCGAAGGGCCGCAGCGGGGCGATTCACGCGAATACGGATGCGTAGGCGGACGAGCGCGGATCTTCAGCGAATACCCGTATCTCCGAGTGTCCGGACGTAGTTGATGAGATGCCATGCCTCGTCATCGCTGAGGGCGTCGGACAGCGGTTCCATGGCCGTGCCGGCCACTCCGTTCTGGATGATCTGGAACAACTCGCCCTGTGTGTGCAAAGGGACGTGGACCGGCAGGCTTGCCGGGGGCGGGTAGAGAGGACCGGCGGCCGGACCATCGCCCGTTCCGCTCTCGCCGTGGCACGAACTGCACACCGAGTTGTAGGCCGTCCGGCCAATCGCGATCGACTCCTCCGTCGGCACAAACGGGTTTGTCAGTTGCTCGATTCGGACCGGCGCGAGGAACTGCACCCAGACGATAAGGCCAGCTCCGACAACCCCTGCCGCCGTTCCGGGGGCCATAAACGCGGCCCCCCGGCGCTCATACCAGCCGCCGAGTGGGACGCCGACGGCGAGCAACACGACGCCAATAAAGGCGATCTCCGCGCCGAGCAGCGCCCGACCGAGATCGCGGTCCGGCCTTATGGCGTCGCTGTCCGAGCCGGCGCCAGCAAGTACTTCAAATCGAAATGCTGCACGGCCGTCAAACCCGCTCAGACGGGTTACATCCGCCTCGATCTGCCACACGCCGACGAGAGCGATCACGGCCTCGGGCAGAACCCAGACACCATCGCCCGCGTTCTCGAGCGGCATGGGCAGCTCACCGAGGTCATCCTCCAGGAAGCTGAGGCGCACCCGCACATCGGTCGCATCGGTGACGGGGCCACCGCGACGGTCCGCTAACGACACCTTCACGTCATTACGCCCGGTTTTGGCAGGCTCCACGCTCACGGTGATCGAAATGTTCTCGGAGATCGTGTCGTCGACAAACCCACTCGGCAGCCCCCTGCCCTCCCGTGCGGCAACCTGGCGCGCAGGCTCCATGCTTGTCATAAAGCCCGCAAGCAGCAGGACCGCGACAGCGATGGCCGCCTCGCCTGCCACGGTTCGGGCGAGCCATCGGCCGGCTCTGTCCTCTTTCGCCAGCCTTCGCCGTATCCACCTGTGGTTTGCGATCGCAAGCGCAAGCAGCGGAACGATCACCGCTGTTTTGACGATCAGGGTGATTCCGTATGGGACGGCGAGCGACGGGATCGTGGTGACCTGCGCCCAGGCGCTATAGAGCCCGGAGACGCCGAGGACCGCAGCTCCGAGAATAGCCATGACGGAGAACCTCGGAATCGCCTCGGCGAGGAACGCCCTTCGGTCTCCCGCCTCCATGCCATGCAGCCCGGGGAGTACGGCGAGCGCAAGGTGGAAAAGGCCACCGGCCCAGATGGCCGCGCCAATCAGGTGCAGGTAGTCAGACACCTGCGCCGGAAACGCCAGCTCCGGCGTGGCGCCCGCATGACTGACGAGCGTTATCGGAACAAGCAACAGAAAAGCGAGGGCAAGGGCCGCAAAGGCCCGGTAGTCGACCCGGGCGATCCCGGGTGCCGCCTGATCGTCGTTGGACGGCCTCCGGGGCATGTAGCGGGCAATAAGAATCACAGACAGGGCCAGGAACACCCCGGACCGCCATAACCATGATCGGCCCCAATCGGTGCCAAGAGTGTCACTTACCGGACCGCCGAGCGCATCGAACCACGAAATCTCGAAGGTCGACGCCGACTGTGACAACAACTGTCCCACCGAGGCGAATCCGAGGACCAGCATCCCGCCGAGATGCAGCCATCCGACCCGACGAGACACGCGGCCCGGAGACAACCCGATTCCGGCCCGATGGAACGCGGGCCGCCAAACGGCCACCTCCAACACGAGGCCCCCGGCGACCGACAGGCTTCCGAGTAGCACGAGCCAGCGGAGGTACGGCTCCTGCGAATTGGGGATCGTGGGTTGCGATGGGAGGTCGACGACGCCAGAGATCGGCTCCCCCACGGAAAACAGGAAGGACCCCCGCACCCGGTGGCCGTCCACCGTCGAAACGTTCGCCCAGGAGACGGTGTAGGTGCCGTTTTCGAGCGAGGGCAACGTGACGAAGGCGATCTCCGCCGGGTCGCCCTCCACGCCCGCGTCGTCGTTGTCGACACGGTCGCCCAGTGAGTTGAGGACCCTGACGTCTTCTAGCCCCGGCTCGATAGCCTCGGAGAACCAGAGGACGACGCGTTCGGGCGACTGGGGCAACTCCGAGTTCGGGGCTGGTTCAGCCCTGCTGAGGTTTGCGTGTGCGGCCGCATCGCCCCGCGGCCAGATCAGTAGCAGGGCCAGCGCGGCGAGAACCGCAACGGACCACGGCAGCAAGCGTTTCTTCGATCTCTGTTCGGTCAACGTCGGGAACGACCCTTGTCACGGCGATTCCGTCGCTTGTTCTTGTTTCTGGCTCCGCGGAATGACAGCAGGACAAGCCCGATGACCAGCCCTCCCAGCAGACCGAAGGTTATGAGTTCATCGACCCATCCTCCGACGCCACCGGCGCCATGAAGCAAGATGGCCGGCACGCCGGCCGAGAGCAGGCGCATCCCGTCATGTGCCTTGTGCAATCGAAACGAACGCCGCGGCAACTCGAAGCGCTCCCCCGCCCCGGTTGCCTCAGCAGCCGCAGTACTCCCGGTCGGTGTGCCGTTGCGCATCGCTTATCTCCTTTTGAGGCCGATTGTCACGCCACCGGCTCCGACGGCGAGACCGCCAATGCCGATGACGATGGCGATGATCGCCAACGTCTGGGCCGATGATGCGTCGTCCGCCGCGCCATCTGCGGCGCTTTCCGCGATCGCGGCGGCGTCTTCCGCCCCGCGAGCCGCACCCTCGATCTCTCTCGGGGCCGACACCTGAAGTGGAAACTGGATACTGGCCTGTGTCAGTACGTCGTCAAAAGTGCCGGGGCCAGATTCAAACGTTTCGTCGATCGGACTCGCGTCGATATCACCGGTCAGGTGAAAGGTGTACGCGCCCGGCGCAGTCGGGATCAGCGCGGCGACGTAGTGTCCCGGTTCCTGAAATGCGCTCTCCAGCGTCAGCGTCCGTGTGATCCCGGTCGCCACGTGCGTCACCTCCACCTGAAGTGATCCTTCCAATCCCTCAACAGGGCCGGTGGGGGCGGTCAACTCATGCTCGTGGTCGTCGCCTTCCGCACCCGCGGCCGTGTCACCCGCGGTGGCGCCATCCATCGGCTCTCCGTCGTCCTGCTCCATCCCCATCATGCCCTCGCCGCTGTGGACGGCCTGCGGGGATGTGTCGACGTTGCGCCACGTAACGGAGGAGTCCGGACGGATCATCACGTCGGCAGGCGAAAAACCTGTGGCGCTGATCTCGATCTCGACGTCGCCCTCGGGGGCGGTAGCGGTGACCGTGACGGTTCCACCTAGCTCGGGGTTCAGGTGATTGTGGTACGGCACGATGGAGTCTTCCAACTCGCGCCCAAACGTGTAGGTGAACTCTGCACCCGGCCCAAGGGCGCCGCCCTCGAACAGCGCTCCGGTGGCCGTCTCGATCGGGCCGGTGATTCGTACGGACACACCATTCGGAAAGCCTTCATACGCCGGCTCATCGAGCCATCCAACGACATACGAGAGGTCTCCGGCTGTACGCGACTCGTGTGCGGTTATCGTCGCCGCGGAGAAAGCGAACAGGGTGATCGCCATCGCGGCGATCAGGGGCAACTTCGATTTTGATGCGACTGTCACATCTAACTCCTTCATAAAATCGGCGCGTTTTGACACGCCGTGGACGCAGCTCAGAAGGCCGCGTGCGAACAGGAAGGAGCTATACGATCGGCGGCCTCGCCCGTGGAGGCGCCACGAGTCCCGGAGGTGCGTCGTCGTGGGCGACTTCGCCGACAAGCCGAAGTCCACCATCGCCGTCGCCTGTAAGGGCCGTGGTTGGCGGCGCAACGCCGTCTATTGCGACGCCGGTGGCGTCAATGTCGCCGGTAGCGACGACGCCGGACGCCACGATCACGCCCGCGGCGTGATCGTGCCCGTCGCCAGAGGAGTGGCTGTGCTCGATAGCCACCTGGTTCAGGAACACATGCCCGTGCGCGGCCTGACGCTCAGCAAAATGGTGGTCGAGCGCGGACCCCGCGATCGTCGTCAAGACCGCCAGAATGGCCACCATGGCCATCGCCGTATGTGATCCCGTCCGCTTCCAGCGCAATCGAGGTGTCCCTGATTCCGGCTTTGCCACTTCTTCAGGCGGCCCGTCCGGGACGTGTTGAGTCGATCCCGTATCCCCAATAGTCGAGAGCGGAACAGGCAGCCATCGAATGGCTAAGGTTAATACCGGGTCTGCCGACCGTACATATCAAATCCCTCACGCGACCGACGCCCGTATCCCTCAGCAAGGCTTTACGACGGTCGTTGGGTGGCCGATTTCCCGTGACGCACATCAAACCTTTCGATGGAGGGTTACAAAACGATACGGATCGGTGGCCCAAGACGGTCGATGGCAGCGCTCGCGCTGATCGCGAGCGTTGTCGTGACAATCGCCGCAGCCTGTTCGAGTGCTTCCGGCCCGGTAGCTGGCACATCGGCGCGAGACATCTCCGTCGCGCCGCCAACTGAGGTCGTACCACCCATCCCCCTGCCCGTGTCGACGCCTGCACCGCAACAGCAGCCCGGCGTCGACCCACTGGTCCAGGTGTCGCCTCCTACATCCGTGCCCGCGGCGACAGGCACACCGATCCCGCCGAGGCGGGGACGGACGCCAACGCCCACTCCCGTGTACAGACCCCCGGAACCACGCGGGGAAGGGGGCGGAGGGCTGGTCATAAACAGCGAGAACGTCGTTGATCTTTTCGATCCTTTCCAGCCCGAGGGCGACCGCGAGATCGGAGCCGGCCAGTACCGTCCCGGTGTTCCCAGGGACTCGATAACGCCGGTTTACGTTCCGCGTATCCGAATGCCTGACGAATTGCAGATACAGCTCACGCCGGAAGAGCTGGTGTTGGGCGTGGAGATCGACGGCGAGGCGAGGGCCTATCCCATCGGCCTGATGCGGTTCAGGGAGATGGCCAACGACACGCTGGGAGGCGTGCCCATACTCGTTTCGTGGTGACCACTTTGTTTCACCGGTCTCGTGCATGACCGGAGGTTGGACGGGGCGACCCTTCGCTTTGGCAACAACGGAGCGTTATTTCGTAACGCCATGACCTGGTGGGACCACCAGACGAACAGCGTATGGTCGCAGCCGTGGGGGACAGCCCTGTTTGGCGACCTGAAGGGCAAGGCGCTCACGCAGATACCGTCGAATGTGGTCCCGTGGGGAACGTGGCTGGCGGAACACCCGGCCACTACGGTCCTCGAATCCGAACAACCGATCGACGATGTCCGCTACCGTCCGCAACGCCTCAATGAGGAGTTTGTAATCGGGGTCGCCCTCGTAGATGAAGCCCAGGGTTTTCGTTACAGCGTTGCGTCGCGCGAAGAAGTAATTAACGAGTTTGTCGGCGAGTTTCCGGTCGGCGTGTTCGTGAACCCCGAGACCAGGTCGATCAACGTCTACCTGCGCCGTCCGGCGTCGCCCGCACACGACACAAGTGTCGATCTGCCGGAGGTCCTGACCTTCGAGGCCGCCGGTGTCGACCGGGTCACAGACGCCGAGACCGGCAGCGCCTGGGACACCGTGCTCGGCGCTGCCATCGATGGGCCTCTTCGCGGCGTCGTGTTGCAGCAGTTGCCGTTCCAGTCGTCATGGGACTGGGCATGGGAGTTCTTCTTCCCCCAAACGACCTTTTACAGGGAATAGCCGGCGGCCTGACCGGACGGTGGCCTGGGTCAACCAATCGGCAGACGCGTCGTCGGCTGCCCGGTCTGTTCGCGGCGTTCCGTCGGTACAAATCTCCCGGCCCTCGAAACCCCGGTAAAGCTCTGCCGAGTCGTGCGGCGACTTTATTTGTGTGTTTACCGACCTGATCCATCGCCGATTCCAGATTGCCGCGGACCGGTCTGGAGGGATTGATTAATGAATTCGAACCCGGCTCTCATGCGACGTTAATCTCGGATTTGTACCGTCGGTGACAGTCGAACCACGAATATCCCTCGAGGTCGCCCGATTGTTGACGGCAGGCAGCCCATCGCAACCCGGATTCATACGCAACCCGTCCGCACTTGTCGCGGTCGGGCTCGGCGTGCTGCTGATCGCGCTCGCGGTGGTGATCCGGCTCGCGCCGGATTCCGGGGCGGAGAGCTCACTGATGGAGTGGATGCGCTCCCGAAACGCGCCACGGCTTTACGGATTTATGGAATCAGTATCCGGTTTCACCGGGAACCCCGGCCTGATGCTCGCTCCTGTCGTCACGCTCGCCTTGCTCGCACTTGGACGGGTTAGAGACGCCGTGATCTTTCTCGTCGTTGGCGCAATTGTTGCGGTGGGCGTCTACGCAACCGATTTCACGCTCGGAGAGATCGCCGGGCGAGGACGGCCACTCCCGTGGGAGACCCGGCCAAGCTACCCGAGCGGCCACACGTCCGGCAGCACCTGGTTTTTCATCTTCGTCATGTTCCTTGTCGCCAGAAGCTCTCTCCACGACCTCGGCAAGGGGGGCGTCGTCGGGGTGCTGACGACGCTCATCGTGTTCGTCGGGTTCTCACGCGTGTTCCTGCACCGCCACTGGCCACTGGATGTCGTCGGCGGGTACGCGCTGGGCGCGCTCGGCGCGCTGGCGGCTATCTGGCTTTTTGAAGCGTTGCGAGAGAGCAATCCGATCGACAACTTGATACGACGTGTAAGGACCGGGTCCGTGATCCGCTCCGTGATTCGCTCAGGGAGTCAGCAAAGCGGTCAGGCTGGCTAATCAGAGATCAGTTCAGGCAGGCTAAATCATGTCTAGACGTACATATGTTGTCGGGATCGCGGTCGGCGCGCTGGCGATAGTCAGCGCAGCAGCCGGGACCGGGTTCGCCGCCAATCAGGACAGTGACGAGAACGTGACCGGACCCGATGCCGACGCGGCGATCGCGGCCGCCCTCCAGGTTACGGGCGGCGGTACGGCCAACTCGGTCGAACTGGACTTCGAGAGTGGAGCAACCTGGGAGGTGGAGGTGACCCGGCCGGACGGCGCCACGGTCGATGTGAGGCTGAACGACGCCTTCGGGCTCGTGGTCGTTGATGTCGACTCGGAAGAGCCGGACGATGACGACCACGACTGAC